>MNHO01000064.1 GCA_001919285.1 archaeon 13_1_40CM_2_52_13 | reverse complement strand
CCGGATTTCCGAGTGGGATGGAACAGAGGCCGAATAAGACTTTGGAAATGATTCTTTTCTCGAATTGGGGCTAGAGAGACTAATGACTGCCCATTAATGGTCGTCGGTCGAAAAAGGCCGCCCGACGGACCTCCTAGGCAGTTCTAGGGATCGTGGGAGTGTTCGTACCCTGGGACTGGGTGCGGCAGGTACGGGAAGGCGGACAGGAAGGGACTTGTGTTAGGTGGTTGTATGGGATTTGAGTCCACTCCGTCTCCTACGAGAGATGCTGCGCCATCAGGAGTGAAGCTTGTGTCAACCAGAGGAAGGGTTACTCCAGCTATTGCTCGAACTTCGATGTCGATTACATCGTCTCCCACTCGGCGTCCATTGGGGAACCCCGCGGCGTCTCCAGCTATGAGTCCCAGACGGTTCGGACTGCTCGTGTTCGGCGGTATTGCCATGTTGAGGCGCAGATAATCTGCTTGGACACTTCCTGTGAAGTTTTGGAAGCCGGGCACAATTCCCGAAGGTATGCCTGTCAAAAGGATGGCTACAAGGTCTGCTCTTGGTTTGCTGTAGCCGGCTAAGTTAGGGAAGACCCCAGGGTAAAGGATTGGCAAAAGCTTCTGGATTTCTGGGGTCTGGTAATATTGTAGGAACTGTGAGTCGAATCGTGGATTTACAGTGTTCCAAACGTCTTTCTTCCCAAGGGGTATGATCACTTCGTTGATGAGCGGCATTCCGAGCCGAGATACCTGTGTGAATGGTCCGGTCTGGATGCCTGGAGATGTATCCTCGTCAAACTGGCCGTTGTCATCGTCGTCTCCATCACCTGGCAGGATCGTGGCCTTCCTACGGCTCGCGGACGCCCATATTCCAACAACTGAATTCTTGTTCAACGGATCTGTTGGATTGGAACCATCACGTGTCAACTGTTTCTTGGAAACTTGAATTGCGATTGTGTGAACGCTGAACCCTTTGGTCGTGTCTACACCTGATGCTGGTGCTGAGGGGATGAGATGTAGGTTCTGGAAGGGTCTGAGTGTCGCTAGGTCAAAGATGGACCCCAAGTCAACGTAGAATGCTTCGTCTCGTTGTCCAGCGAAGACCGTCGACCCCTCACTGAGGGTATTAATTGCCGCATTCGCTAGGTCCGCGTAGTTAGGGGTGGATCTTGGGCCGATATTGACGGGAGGAGTTGATAGGTTGGTGCCGAGCATTGTTGGAGAGCCGCCTCGTCTGGGTCCCGAGACTTTGGTAATGGAATAGAATTGCTTGACGTTCCATGAGGAGTCTGCAAGGGAGCTGATTGGTCCAGTGTTGTATAGGAAAGTGTTAGGGTTACCGATTTTCGTTTTGAACTTGAACTGATATGTCAGATCTTCGATTCCGTCGCCGTTATTGTCGATCATTATCTCGTAGAGTACGTCGTCCCCAAATGTGTTGAAATTCGGCCCGCCAGCCGGCTCTTCTAGGGGAATGTAGTTGGCAAGAATTGTGACCGTATCAGGCTTGTCTGGGCTCACGAATGCGTACAGATCGGTATTGTCTGCGACTGGATCCTTGGAGATTTTCGGAGCTTCTCGATGAGATGTCACGACTCTATTCTCCCACACTCATTTTCTCAGCGATTAGTGCCGCCAACTCAGAATCCTTTGTCTTGACGATGGTCTGCCCGTTCATCACCGTGACTTGGTCACCTGCGACGGTGGCAACAATAGGCTCGGAACTGTCGTTCACGGCAGGTGTCTTTTTCGCGGGTTGCTCCTCCGGCAGAGGTATCTTCCCCATGAGAGCCGTGGCTCCGGCGGCAACCGCGGCGACCCCCACTCCATACTTCAGAAATTCTCTTCGTGAAACCTTCTTGCTCGAGTTATTCTCAGGTTCGTTCTCTATTCTTTCTTCTGATGTCAATAGATTTCTGGCGGATCTTATCTGGAATTGCACTTAACGGTTTTTCCAGATTTCACCGGATTCCTTCCAGATTCCACCGGGAGACGGGGTGGCCTCGTTAATTCAGTCGAAGACTTCTATTTCCATGTGACTCGAAGCAGATTCGATATTGCTAATGCTTCACCAATATTGACCAAGAGCATGTAGAACGATGCTTGGTCTACCAGTGCGGTTGCAGAGCTGACATTGACGTTCTGAAAGAGAAATAGCCAGAAGACTAGTATCGACAGATTTAGAACTACGAAGAAACTTCCGAAGAGTACCAGTCCTAGCGTGAAGGAGGATTTTATCCTTTGATAGGTTCCGATGTAGATTGCCAACAACACTAGCGTCATAGCAATGTTTGCAAATGCAACGATAGCGCTAGCCCAGAGTGCAAGGGACAATTCTCTTCGATTTACTCCTTGGCCGTTGCGCTTATCTTTCTTGTTCCAATTCTACTCCAAATCTCATCAAGGATTGGAAGTGCCTCTTCCATCTTTGCTGTCAGGAACAGGACCGCGCCGTAGCTCCCCTTGTTCGCGAGGGAAACTAGACCATTCTCTTCTAGTATCCTAACGTGATGCTGCACCGTCTTGTAATCCACTCGCAGAGTCTCCGCTAATTGATTCGCATTACAAGGACGATTCTGGAGAGTTTTGATTATCTCGGCCCTGTTGGGTCCTCCCCGAGTGCCGCCCAGCAAATACCAGAGCAATCGCCTAAGATGTTTATCCTCATTCAGTGAATTAGGACGGGTGTTCCTGACGTCAGCTATTAGAACTGGAGCTCTGGTCAAGACTTCGGATAGTCTTAGGGGGAGCTGTGCGATTCGTATCATAGACATGATTCTCGGGTGATTAGTAGGAATCCTGGACGGACGCCCTTCTAATTTGCGGTGTTATAATGGTTCCCGGCACAACGCATGAAAAATGGTGGGTAATAGAACGTGATTCAACTGTATAGCTACGAGGAATTGCGCTGGGCGGGCTTCTCTTAAGTCGATGTCAGCCCGCCCTGTCGATCGTCATCGCGTTGGCTGAGAACGCTCAGGCATATTTCAGCGGAAATTCATCATTCACTATTCGCAACTTCATTCCGGGGATTTAACGTGTGTGACGACGTTAGACGGCAGAAGAAGAAAGATAATTGATCAGACTCTTGCCTTCCCACAGAGTCCGCAAAATACGCCGCCAGAGTCCATCTCCCCTCCGCAGTAGGAGCATTTCCTCTCTCCCATGGCAAAACGCACCCCTACTAGTTCGTCCTTCTCGTATCTCCTCGCGTACCACATCGCGCCTTCAATCAGTATTATCATTGGTATGAACAGCGCTATGTCGGCCAATGGTCCCCCATCTGGAGAGGCTAGTGCGGTGCCGATCAGAGTGACCGCCCAGACGTATTTTCGATTCTTCCGCAAAACACTTGTTCCAATGACATGTAGTTTCACCAACAGGACGAAAATGACAGGTATAGTAAACGCGAATCCAGAGACTACTAGAACGAAGAAGATCAAGTTATAGAAGTCGTCCGCGTAGATGTAGTTGGAAAATCCGACAAATCCGAAGAATGATAGCGAGAATATGAAAACGAAAGGAAGCAATACAAAGAATGCAAAGAGTGCTCCCGCGACAAAGAGCACGGAGAAAGCCGCGACAAATGGATAGAGAGACTGACGCTCGCTAGGTTTTATCGCAGGATCGACGAATTTGTAAATCTCATACGCCAATACAGGTACGCTCGTAGCAAAACCGAACACTGCTGCCCCGACCACTATTATTTCCAATGGAGCAGTAACGGTGCCTCCGATCAGAAAATACTGGGGAGGCAACAACCTCTCCCTTATTCCAAGTAGGACTCCAGTGATTAGCGGTTTGTAGATCTGAAATGGATTCTGGTAGACTGATACGGGGTCAGCCGGAAAGACGAGGAAAAATAGTGTCGCACCGAGGAAGGCGTAGATCCATATCTTAATCCGGCGTGAAAGCTCGTTAATATGGTCCCATAGCGGGAGAACCTTCTCGGTTTCGCCAGCGTCGGACAAAGATCAGCCTTGTCCCCCGTAGACTCTGAGAAGTCCCAACATTACGTTTTCAGTAACCCTTGTGCGAGCTTTGGATTGACATTAAGAGAAATATTACCACCGGTAGAATTCTGAGGCTTTAGGGCGAGTCGTACGACGTACAGGCTCTGAGTTACTTTTGTGCCAATCTCACGATTTCGTCGGAGATTTCTTGGCGGGTCTTTCCTTGAGTGCTAATTCCCAGTTTCTGTGCTGTATCAATAAGAGAGTCGGGAGTTGACACTGTTGTCGAGGAGCTCGACGTTGGTTGCATCAGACCTTTTGATGCGTCATCGAACTCCTTTCGAGCCTTGCCGATTGATCTCGCCAGCTCCGGTATTTTCTGCGGTCCCCAGATCAGTATCACCGCTAGCACGCCTAAGATGAGGAGTATCTGAAACGGATCACCGATGGCCATATGGTTTCCTTGCAGTCTCCGAAACGGTTCCCAGCTTTAACTGTTTACCATAATCATTACCAAATGATCAGCTGAGCTCGCGAAAGCTTATGCATCGCTCGGATTTCTCGATGGGAAGGTCGTCGACTGCTGAAGGTTGTCGTCTGTATACGGCGTGTCCCTGACACGGCGACCCGTATCAGAATAGCTTCTGACGGGAAGTCGATTGATACTTCGGATGCGGAGTTCGTAATCAACCCTTACGAAGAGTATGCCCTCGAGCAGGCCGTCCAGCTCAAGGAGAAGCATGGGGGCGAAGTCACAGTCGTTACCTTGGGTCCAGAGAAGACGACCCAGGTAATAATGAAGGCACTAGCGCTCGGGGCTGATAGGGCGGTTCATCTCAAGTCCGACAAGATCCCTGAAGATCCCGGGTCAATCGCGAGGGCTCTCGCTAACGAGTTGAAGGGGTTGGAATTTGACGTCCTTCTCTTCGGAAAGAAAGGCGTAGACGATGACAACCAACAGGTCGGCCAGATGGTCGCAGAATTGTTGCGAATTCCCTGCGTAACCCAGATAGTCAAGCTAGATGTATCTGACGGAAAAGGGGTTGCGCAGAGAGAAGTAGAAGGGGGATCCATAACCGTAGAAGCGACCCTTCCCGCAGCGTTCACCGCAGAAAAGGATCTGACTGTTCCGCGTTACGCTTCTCTTCGGGAGCTTGTTGCCGCAAGAAAGAAACCGATTGTGGTTAAGGACGTCCAGCTACCAATGTCAGCTATTGAAATCGTTTCTATCCAAAATCCTCCGCCCCGCCCTCCGGGCAAGATCGTTGGAAAAGGGGTTGATGCAGTTCCAACACTCGTTAGGCTCCTCCATGAAGAGGCTAAGGTGATCTAAGGAGTGACGGGGGAAGTTCTAGTTCTCGCAGAGTCATCAGGAGCTGCTTTCCGAAAAGCTGCCCTCGAAGCGGTCACGGAAGGAAGAAGACTAGCGGATCTGCTCAATGTGAGCGAATATGCCCTAGCAATTGGGGACGGTCTGAAGGATCGCGCGGCTGAGCTGGGAAAGTATGGAGCTGACAGGGTCTTTTTGGCGGATGACCCCTCACTGGCTCTCTTTCAACCCGATTATTATCGACAGATAGCGCTAGAAACAATCAAGCGAGTTAACCCCAGCATTGTCCTGGCTGCAGCAACCTCTACCGGGAAAGACTTGGCGCCACGGTTAGCAATTCACCTGAGCACCGCTGCGGCGAGCGAGTGCACCCGGTTGGAGCTGGAAAACGGGAAGCTCATAGCAACCCGGCCTGCTTATGCTGGCAAGGTCTTGCTCATAGTCAGAATCAACAGCTCGCCCAGCATCGCCACCCTCCGACCAAATGTTTTCACGGCCAAAGAAGTCGTACCTAGAAAGAAACCTACAGTCGAGCAAATAGAGTTCGTTCGACCGGATTCACGGATGGTTGTGAAAGAGTTTGTCACTCAAGGAGCGAAGAAACTAGATCTCACAGAGGCCAGCGTCATAGTTTCGGGCGGACGGGGAATGGGCGGACCGCAGAACTACAAAATACTTGAGGAGCTCGCTGAGGTTATGGGAGGGGTTGTCGGAGCATCGAGAGCCTCCGTAGATGCCGGTTGGAGGCCTCACTCAGACCAAGTTGGACAGACGGGGCGCACCGTTTCTCCGACCCTATACATTGCCGCGGGCATCTCCGGCGCAATTCAGCACCGAGTCGGAATGATCAACTCCAAGGTTATTGTCGCAATCAATAAGGATCCGGAAGCTCCGATCTTTGGATTCGCAGACTACGGTATTGTCGGAGACGTTTTCGAAGTGATCCCTGCGCTTACGCGCGAAATGAAAGCGTTCTACGGCAAGACGTAAGACTGCGCGCTCTCATTCCATGTGGGACTTGAGAAACCGCCCGATTTCCTGGCTCAGCGGGCTTCTTGAGACGTCAATGACGGGCATCTCCATGTTACCAGCCTTCACGTTGTGGCTGAAATCAGACATCGGAGCGAAGCTGATTGAGGCAATGTAGAGTTCTCCTTTCGCATATTCCTCAGGCATCTCCGGAGGGGGGATTGGTTGGGAGACGAAGACGACTCCCTCACACCAATTGAGCAGAATGGGTTGCCCCATTTTCATGATGATGGCAAGAGAGTTCACTAGCTGCTGAGGATTGTCATACTTTACGAGTTCGCGGACGACGACTCGTTTCAGGGGCTCATGAGCTATTTCGACCATTGACGATTCAACTTCACACGCGGAGGTCTGCGACTGGCCCTATTTGTTGGTTAAGAGGATTTGGGATACCTATCCGAGCTTGAAAGTGACTCCCTTTCCGCCTGAGGGATAACTCCAGCTAATCGCGCCAGCGCCGATTTTGTGACACACAATCAAACAAGCACCCGTCTCCATGCATCCCTCAGTGTTGTAGTTCAGCTTCTCTTTCCAGGCGTAGACTTCGGCTGGGCATATGTAGAGACATGGTTTCGATTCGCAGTGATTGCATTTGTTGGTATCGACCACGATGAATGGCTCGGCGTCTTTGGTAAAACTTACGAGTGCCAGCCTCTTGTCAAGCGTTAGCGATTCTTCTGTGGACATTGTCAGAACGTCCTCGCCCCTCCGATCAAGTCGCGTATTAGCGTGAATATTGAGACTCGGCCTTTGGCCTGCAATCTTAGTTCCTTGGAGATCTTTTTCTTTCCTGTGCCATCCACCCGGTAGACCGCCTCAGCGGCTGCGCACACGAGTTCCGGGTATACTGTGTATAGTCGCCTGTTTCTTAGGTATGCCGGGACGCGGTGGAAAGTGTACATGTCTTTGAGAGCTGGGTCTGCGTGTAATTTTCTTTCGAACGTCTTCAGCGAGTTCGCTGAATAGTCTCTCTTCTTCCTAGCCTCCAGAACGGTCTGGGCCGCTGCAACTCCTGCCTGAATAGCCATGTCGACTCCTCGGAACGTGTACCCATTGTTGAGGAGGTGGCCAGCGGCATCTCCCGCAACAACCATCCCATCCGTGTATGGCCGACTAAGCATTTTGGGGCCAGCTTCAGGGATCATGTGTGCATCATATTCGACCGTTTTTCCTCCTTTGATGAAGCGTTGCACCTTTGGGTGTTGTCTGAGCTTTCGCATGAAACTGTATGATTGAGTCTTGTGTGAGGAAACGTCATCTCCGCCGACAACCATACCGAGGGCAAGGCTGTCTTGGTTCGTGTAGAGGAAACCTCCGCCTCGCAGTCCTCCTGAGCAGGCTCCGATAAAGACATGGGCCGCTCCTTGGCCCGGCTCAAGGCCGAGACGTTCCTCGATCTTCTCGCGAGGCAACTCTATGACGTCTTTTACTCCCATTGAGATTTGGTTTGGTTCAAGCATCGAGGTGAGGCCCGCTCTCCGCGCTAGCCCGGTGGTTGTCCCGTCGCATGCGATCACGACATCTGTTGGAATCTTGTCTTGGCCAGCAACGACTCCTCTCACACGACCACCGTCCATGATAAGGTCGTCGACTCTACTTTCAGTAATGAGGGAAGCTCCCGCTTTTTCCGCTTTCTCGGCTAGCCATTTGTCGAACTTTGCTCGCTTCGCTGTAAAACTGCCTTCTGGATCCTTAGACTCGAATTCGACGGAGAACGCATTGTCTGAGGTCATGAATGTAATGCCTTCCTTTCGCACAAAGCGTTCGACAGGGGCATCCTTCCACGAGTCCCCGAGAAGTCTCTTGAGGGCATACGAGTATATTCTTCCGCCAAACACGTTCTTTGATCCTGGAAAAGTCCCCCGCTCCACGAGCAGAACCTGAACTCCCTCTCTCGCAAGTGTAATTGCTGCTGCGCTTCCAGCCGGGCCCGCTCCGACTACAGCGACTTCGAAGCCTCCAAGTGACATTGTTAGCGCTTCGAGGTTACGCGGGAGTGTATTTCAGTTTGAGTCTAAGCCTTGGCTAACGAGACTCGATACGTTTCATTAGGTTGACTCGCAGCATAGGCAGCCATCAGCTGTCCAAACGAGTGTGTATTAATGGTCCGCTTCCTTCTCATATCTTTGCCGTAGAATCTCTTGGATCAACTCCACAGCACGCTTGATCTGCCTTTGCATAGCCATCGGATCGTATCCCACCGGTGGCTTGGTATCGAGATATCGCCGATACATGTCAAAATCCAGGAACTTCTTGCTCGTCTCGAAGATGTTCATCAGTGCTGCACTGTCCATACTATCCAAGTCTGAACGGCGGCAGTGGTAGAATCCATTTTCTCGGGCGAACGTAATTTTTTCATTTCCGACCGAATCGTTGTAGACATCTTCCCACAGGTTTCGATCCACCTCACTTTCCTCAACAAGACCTTTCGCCATCTTTGACTGGTACACTTCGAATAGTTGGCTCGCCTGAGGCTCGGGAATCTCAAGCGCCTTGGAGACTTCCTGAAATGACAGTCCTTTCTTTCTTAGGTAATAGCAGGCCTCTTCGAGAAACGGTAATGCATCCGTATCCACCTCAGTCACCTCTACCACTTCCTTTGAGGGGGCAAGAGGGTTCACATGGATAATAAGTTGAACTCGTCTGAACTCAGATTACTTAGAAATGCGGGTTCCTAACGGCCGAAGGTTATGCGGCCATTTTCGGAAGGCTGCTCTTGAAGTATCGTCTACACTTCCTACACTGTAGCCTGCCTTCCGAGATAGGTCTGAGAGGTGTCTGACAGAAAGGGCACATGTCGAGCCTAGCCAAGTTGCTAGGTTCTTCAAGGTCTTCCAATTTGGATTTTGAACCTAGCCGAGCAGGTAAGGATTCAGAGTATCTTCTGCCGTACAAAGCCAAGGCAACAACTGCGACGATCGCCACAGAGACGCCGATTGCTATCTCTGGCCAATCGGTTGCTAAGACGTTCGACACATACGTTTGCATGAAGGGATTATGAGTGTACTCAAGATACAACCAAACAGCTAGCAGCAGGTTAGCGGCTGATTGTATTACCAACAGAGGACCGTACCTTGAGCCAAGTAGTGAAGGCAGTCTTGTTGATCTCATCTTAGCTCATTCTAGGATAATTGACTACGATACCCAGGGGTATTTCACTGGTCCTGAAAAATAAGGCTACCTGAGAAATGGAGTCTCCACTTGAGAATGACTGTGAAGGTTCCGACCGATAGTCGATGATCGAGGTTTTGGCTGGCCTCAGAGTGAGGGGTTAACTACCTGTAGGCCTCGTATTCGGTGCCCAGCAGACTCACCGCTATCTTCTGGACCATTATCTCGTCGGTGCCCTCGTAGATCCTGCAGACCCTAGTGTCGACCAAGTGCCTGGGAGCTCTAGTCTCGAAGCTGTAGCCGCTGGAGCCAAGAATCTGTACTGCCCTGTCTGCCGCGTCGAATGAAGCGTTTGACGCGAAGTACTTTGCCTTTGCAATCATCACGTCTGCGTAGTCTCGCAAGTCCTTGTCTTCTGGATCCGAGTCGCTTTTCTGCTTCAGAAGCGCTGCCTTGTACACTATGTTCTTCGCTGCTTCAAGATTCGTTGACATTTCCCCAATATGCCGCTGGACGAGTTGGTGTTTTGCTATGGGTTTTCCATGCTGGATTCTCTGTTTGGAAAATGCGACCGCCTCATTGATGCAGTCCTCGATAACTCCTAGACATCCGGCAGCCACGCTCAGCCGGCCGCTCATCAATCCCGAATAGGCGATGCTCAACCCTTTGCCTGCTGGTCCCATGAGGTTCTCTCTAGGGACCTTGCAATTGTCTAGGAAGATTGAACCGGTGTCTGACGTTGGCATTCCGAGCTTGTGTTTCTGTTGCTGGCTGGAGTATCCTTCAAAATTCTTCTCAACGATGAACGCGCACATCCCTTCCCGCTTACCCTTCGGGTATGCAAAAATGACGGCGACATTTGCTATGCTGCCGTTTGAAATCCAGGCCTTGCTCCCATTCAGTATGAAATTATTCCCTTTCTCCTCAAATGTCGTGCGAAGAGATGCGGGGTCGCTTCCCGCGGTCGGTTCGGTCAGTCCGAAACACATGACTTTCTCTCCTCGCGTGGCCGGAGGAAGGTAGCGCTGCTTCTGCTCCTCGCTCGCCCATTTCTGGACGGTTACTTGTCCTAGCGAGACATGGCCGGAGAGGAACGTTCGGACCCCAGTTCCTTCTTGGCCAATTCTTTCGAGAGCCAAGGCATAGGTTAGTACATCTGCTCCTTGGCCTTCGCCGTATCGTCTTGAGATTGGCAGTCCGAGAAGTTGTGCTTTCCTGAAAATTGGTGCTAGGCGATCATTGAATTTTCCTGATAGGTACGCTTCGTCCTCTAGCGGTCGAAGTTCTCTACATGCTCTGTCAACCTCATCCAGTACGAATCTTTGCTCATCGGATACGTCGAAATTCATGTGCGATAGATCTGCGAACCCAGAGTCAATAACAGTCTTCATGTAACGATTCCACTCTATCTAGACTTTCTAGCTCCACGTTTTCTGGAAAAGTTATATCATTGGGTTCTTAGCCATTTGCCCGAGGCCAATA
>MNHO01000034.1 GCA_001919285.1 archaeon 13_1_40CM_2_52_13 | reverse complement strand
CAAAGGCGTTCAGGAACTCGAACTCGTCGCCAAGGTCATAGAGCTGGAAGTGCAGCGTCAAACAATCCTGTTACAGATTCGAGGTGAGCTCAGAACGCGAAGTCTCAAACTAACAGATTTCACGGACAGCTTCGTCGATCTGAAGGAGCAGCTCTCATCGTCCCAGTCGAAGATTATTCAGTCGGCCGTGAAAAACGGTGGAGTCGTCCTCGGCACCCGTCTCGCCGGTTTCAAAGGTCTACTCAAACGGGAACTAATGCCAGGGATCAGACTGGGAACTGAGTTAGCGAAGCGAGCAGTCTTTTGGGGACGAGTAGGAGGAATCTTCCATTCCGACGAACTTCCCGGCTATGGGATAATCGAAAGTGAAGTCGAAGCCATTTACAGAAGACTTGAATGCGGTCCCTCGGACGCATTCGTTCTGGTCGCCGATTCCAAGGAAAACGTCCTTGATGGATTGAGGGCGGTCGTGGAAAGAGCAAAGGAGGCGCTAGCAGGAGTTCCCGAAGAGACCCGCACAGCTAATCCCGACGGAACGACCCAATACATGAGACCTAGGCCAGGCCCCGCCAGAATGTATCCTGAGACCGATGTCCCACCAGTACAGATCAGCCCAGAAAGAATCAAGCGAGTCGCTGACAACTTGCCCCGGATGCCTGAGGAAGTGGCGAAAGAGCTTGGGTCAAAATACGACGTCGGTCCAAAGCTTGCGGGTGAGCTGGTAAACTCGGACTACCTGGCAACGTTCGAGCATATTGTCACTAGTACCAAAGGAGTGTCACCCAGCTTCGTGGCGACGGTGCTCACGGGATCCCTCCGCAGTCTTGAAAGGGAGAAGGTCCCGATTGAAAATGTAACCGACTCTCACCTAAGGGAGATCTTCAATCTGGTGGGGGAGGAAAAGACGGCGAAGGAGTCGGTCATCGATATCATCAAGTGGGTATCATCGAATCCCAACGCTCCCGCAAGAGATGCTCTCGGAAAGCTAAATCTCGAAATGCTAACGCAGGAAAAACTAAGTGAAATCATTTCCAAAATCTTGGAATCTAATCGTTCCTTCGTCAACGAGAATAGGGCGAAGGCGTTGGGAAAGATGATGAATTTGGTTATGGCCGAGGTTCGGGGTCGAGCCAACCCTAAGCTTGTAACCGAACTCTTGCGGATCCGATTGGAACAATTCAAAGGGTGACTTCCTCGGTTCGCGAAGGTCCTGAAAAATCATCGATCATCGAAATGGACGAACTTGATCGCAAGATCCTCCAAGCGTATTTGATGGATGCTCGACTGTCCTACAGAGAATTAGCCCACAAGTTGGGAGTGTCAACGACCACCATTCAGTCTCGAACCAGCAAGTTGGAAAAATCTGGCATCATTCGGGGGTACTCAGCGATCTTTGATCATGAGAAGGTAGGGTTTCAATTGACCGCGCTCACCGAGGTGTCAGTGGCAAAGGGCAAGCTGTTGGAGCTTGAGAAAGAGGTCGCTAAAATGCCGCAGGTGTTGGCCGTTTATGATGTGACCGGTCTGACTGATGCGATGGTGATCGCTAAGTTCAAGAGCCGTGAAGAGCTCAGCAAATTCACGAAGGCGTTGTTGGCGATGCCTTTCGTGGAACGAACGAATACCCACATAGTATTAACCACTGTCAAAGAGGATTTCAGACTCCTATAGAATAGTGGCTGTGGGAGACTAGTTTCACTGTATATACTTCTGAGCCATCAAGAGTTCCGCGTTTAGGATCGAGCACCCCGCTCCCCCCCGGACGAGGTTGTGTCCCAGTACGATGTACTTGATTCCGTTAAGGGCGGAGTCTCTTCGCAATCTGCCAACGCTTACTGTCATGCCGTTGCCTTCATCCACGTCGAGCCGTGTCTGAGGTCGGTCCTCCTCTTTTCGAACGATTATGGGGTGGGGTGGTGCGCTGGGTAGTTTCATCTTCTGCGGCGTCGATTGGAACTCTGACATCGACTTCGCGACTTCTTCTGGAGAAGCGGGGTGTCTTGTCTTAGCGAAGACGGCTTCGATGTGCCCGTGGATAGTTGGAACTCTTTGGCAGCTGGCCGATACGGTAACGGTTGCTGGTTTGGCCGTGGTGCCAAGAATCTTGTTGGTCTCGCGTTCTACCTTCTCCTCTTCGTTTCTGATGAAAGGGATGACGTTTTCGAGAATGTCGAGCGACGCTACTCCTGGATAGCCCGCTCCGGAGATTGCCTGCATAGTCGAGACGATCACTGTTTCGAGACCGAATCGGTCGTGGAGCGGCTTCAATGAGAGGCTGAGGATTGCTGTCGTGCAGTTTGGATTCGCCACTATGAATCCGTCCCATTTTGTTCGACGCTTCTGTTCTTCTACAAGTGAGGCGTGCTCAGCATTCACTTCCGGATTGAGTAGTGGGACATCATGGTCCATTCTGTGCGATGATGCGTTCGAGAAGACTGGAAACCCGGCCTTCGCGAAGTCTTCCTCAATCGGTCCTGCTACCTCCGTTGGGAGCGCAGAGAAGACGATATCCGGGTCAGCAATCGCGCGAGGAGCCGCTTCAACAACTTGCAACTCCCCCAACCCATCCGGGAGGTGTCTCACCATCTGCCCCCCAGTTGAAGCAGCATATGACTTTCCAACACTCCTATCACTAGCGGCAACGGCAGACACTTCTAGCCAAGGATGGTTTGCTAGTAGCTGGACAAACTTCTGACCCATCATCCCGGTAGCCCCAAGGACCACTGCTTTCTTTTTCGTCAACACGTGTTTCTCCTAAGCTGTTATCTCAGCCTCTAACTTTCTGAGTTAGGCCGAAAACCAGTAGGCTTGTTATCTCACATCTCGAATATGTCAGTATCGTTTTCGAAGCCCGCACTTCGAGGTCTTGGTTCAGCTTAGAGCTTTATAGGCTGGGAGCATTCTCTCAGAGCGAGATTGTATGCCTCAACGATCAGAAGAACCCACCCAGTCTTCATTAGCGGAAATCTTGGGAAAGATGTCCGAGAAGGGCTATTCCCTAAACTTCGATGTCACACTTGAACTTGCAACTCCCACGCTGAAGGTTGGGACCGTGAGAGTTCATGGAAAACTCGAGTCCACAGCCCTCAAGAAGAGATAATTCCGTCCCAACCATCGAAAGCGCTGACTAACACTTCACTTAGGCAAGGTTGCTCGTACTGTCTAGCATCAAATCCCAAATACCCGCAAGTTCAGTGTGATCTCATGAGCCAGCCACGAATGGGTGACATTAGGCTTCCCGGTGTAAGGGGGACATCGACCAGCCGATACGTGGCCTTAGTCGCGGTGCTGACAGCTCTCTTCACTGCGTACGGGTACGTTTCTAGCATTGAGCTCCGAGCCGTGACCAGATCTCTGGATCTCTTCTTCTTACTACCCGCCTTTTTCGCCATCCTGGTGTCCTTAACAGGCAAAAAATGGGGTGGGACAATTCTAGGGACAATTATCGGGCTGATCTTCCTTGGTACCCCGAGCGCTGCTGGCAACTTTTCACCCCACATCACAGCCTCGGTGGTCGTTAACGGTCTGGTCTTCGACCTCTACCTACAGCGTTCAGACAGCAGCCTTCTGGACCCATCGAGAAAACACCTGGTCGTCGCAGGCACATTGGGAAACCTAGCAATGGCTCCTGCAGGATTACTCGTCCTACAAGCAGTCTTTGGACCCTCACCCGCGGTGATCTGGGCGATCGCGCTGATCGGCGATACTCTTGTCGGTTCTGCCGGTGCATTCTTCGGAACCCTAGTAGTCGAGAGGGTGAAGGGCGTACAAGCGCGACGGGTTCTCGAAGCCAAGTCGGCTGTAAGGGTCAGGGTCTAACTCCCGAGACCATTCCAAATCCAGCTTGACATCAGAAACCTCTGCGCTGCTCGTGGGGGTAACGATGCGCCAATATGCGGTAAGAGCCCTTGCTTCACGTTATTCTCGGCTGACTCTGCATGTCGAATGAAGACAGAATGAACAACACCGATCCTCAGAAGACTCGAGGCCACTCCAAGCAAGTCGGGCTCGTGCTATTGGGAGTCATTGTTCTTCTGTTAAGCTGGATCGCGGTCACCTACTTTCACGTTGCATACCTCCTAGGATACCTTACCGGCATCTTCACTCCAAACGGTTCCATTCTCCGCGTCACACTCATCGCAGCACTCGGAGGATTCATCTTGTCAATCCCAATTTTCAGAAGCCTCTTACGGGAGGACAAGACTTCCCAAGTCAGAGTGCAACCAATACCCCAATATCGCAGCCCAAAAGCTCATCCGCTTTTCATGACGTCTAGGCCGGCGAGGGATGCGAATTTTGTCATTAGGAAAACAAAGAATCGGGGAAGGATCTCCAGAAATCGAGCTGGGGAGCGACTTCCTCCCAGTTATCAGGAGTAGGACGTGCAGCAATTCTTAATGCCCTCTCCTAATGTATCATAGCAACGTCTACTCGAAGAGTGTTGGCGCTTGTGTGGAATATTCGGATGTGTCCTTCACGAAGGCTCTCGGGCAGCCCCAGTCATCCATTCCGCACTCAAACGGCTCGAATACAGAGGCTATGACTCAGTCGGCGAGGTAACCATCGACAATGACCAACTGACCGTGAAGAAGGACAGCGGACGGCTAGACGAGGTCCATGCGAAATACAATCTTGACGACCTTCCAGGACCGGTCGGGGTCGGCCACACCCGATGGGCAACGCATGGAAGACCCGTATACGAAAACTCTCACCCTCTCGTGGACTGCAAGTCACGAATCGCCGTAGTTCACAATGGAATCATCGAAAATTATCTGGAAATCAAGCGAGAACTTGAGGCGAAAGGACATCGCTTTCAGTCGAGAACAGACACCGAGGTGGTCCCTCACTTGGTAGAAGATTATCTTTCTCACGGAATGAGCCTAGAAGAAGCATTCAGGAAGACGGTGAACCGTCTTGAGGGAGCCTATGCAATCGTTCTCACTAGCGCTGAACAACCGAAGACGATACTCTGCGCCCGCCAGGAGAGCCCTCTCGTTTTGGGTCTCGGAGACGGTGAATACTACTGCGCTTCAGACTTCGCGGCTTTCTTGCCACTCACCCGCAGAGCCATACTTCTTGACGAGGGAGAAATGGCCGTTCTGGATCCCAAAGGGATTAAGATTCTCAAGCTGAAAAATGCCGCTCCGGTGAAACGAGAAGCCATCACCATCACTTGGGACCCTGAGTCTGCAAAGAAGCAAGGCTTCAAGCACTTCATGCTGAAAGAAATACACGAACAAGCGCAAGCCCTGCGTGACGCTCTCCGAACAGAGCAAGTATATTACGACCAATTCTCCCGCAAGATCACTGAAGCCGACAAGGTCTTCATCGTGGCCTGTGGCACCTCATTTCATGCTGGGCTCGTCGGCAGTATAGCAATGGCGAAAATATCAGGGATCAATGCTCGAGCAGTGATTGCAAGCGAGTTCTCTGAGGAAGCTCTTGATCTAGTAACTTCGAAGACGGTCGTTCTGGCTATCAGCCAATCTGGTGAGACGATGGACACTCTTAACGCCGTTCGTGACGCGAAAGCAAAAGGCGCGACGATTCTGAGTGTCCTGAACGTGTTGGGTTCGACTCTAATGAGGCTCTCCTCAGTCTACATTGACCAAAACTCTGGGCCGGAGATAGGCGTGGCCTCCACCAAGGCGTTTACTAGCCAGATTGCAGTGCTTCTGCGTCTTGCTGCGACCATTGGTCGGAAGAAGGGCGAGGTATCTGCGAAAGAGATTAGCGAGTTAGAAAACTCGCTCCACAAAACCCCCGCTCTCATCCAGAGCATTCTGAACACGAGAATCGAAGATGTCAAGAAGATAGCCGAGGAGTGCGACAGCGCATCAAGTATCTGTTTCTTGGGACGGGGAGTCAATGTTCCAACTGCTCTCGAGGGTCGTCTCAAACTCTTGGAACTTAGCTATGTACCGGCGATCGCCTATCCGGCCGGCGAGAGCAAACATGGATTCATCGCACTCATCGAAGAAGGGTTTCCAGTAATCTTCGTCGCACCAAATGACGACACTCACAAGCGGATCGTCGGAAACATAATGGAGATGAAGGCACGTGGGGCGCGAATCATCTCAATAATTGAGGAAGGAGACGAAGAGGTTAGAAACCTCTCCGATCGTGTCATTGAAATCTCAGAGTCTCTACCGTCCCTCGTAACCCCTCTCGTGTATGTAGTACCATTGCAGCTCCTGGCATACTACCTTTCGGTCATCAAAGGACACGACCCCGACTATCCTCGCAACCTAGCAAAGAGCGTTACTGTCGAATAGGACACTGTCCTTGTCCAAGAGCTCTCCAGCCGAACAGGAATTCTTAGAGTCGAAACTGGAGAAGGCGTTAGACGACGCCTGGTCGAAAGTCAATATCGCTCTCGACAAAACAACCAAGTCTTCGGCTGATGTCGCAATGGGGATCTGGTTCGCCGCGGAAGCGCTAGAGTACAGCAGCCTCCTGTTCAATCTGACGTACGCTTTGGAGGATGTGAAGGCCGTTGTCAAGCTTCGAAAAGGCGAGGCTCCTCTAGTCCTCGTCAAAGACTCAATGGAACTTCTAAAACAAGTGCGGGAAGGACGACACGGGTCTACGACGGATGCCTATGTCAACCTTAGAACAGCGGCAGACTATCTCAAAGTTGCTCATTTGGACCAGGTCAAGAAATCTACCAAGAAACGAGGATAGCGTTTAACTAGAGGTTTGGTCCGGGCGAAAAGCTCTCGCAGGGTATCTGCGTGTTTCGCTCGATCACTTGTCTCGCCGGAGGCGTTGGGGCCGCTCGCTTTCTAGAAGGTCTCGCGAAAGTACTTCCTCCTGAGAAGATAACCGTTATCGTCAACACCGGCGATGATCTTCAATACCTAGGATGTCACGTTAGCCCCGACCTCGACATCGTGACCTACACTCTTGCAGGAATCGTGGACAAGGCAAAAGGATGGGGCATTGAAGGGGACACGTTTGGCTGTATGGACCAGCTGGGAAAATACTCGGCTGAGACTTGGTTCAGAATTGGAGACAAGGACTTTGCAACCCACCTTCTCCGCACAGCATACCTACAGCAAGGCTTCAACCTATCCGAGGTGACCGAGAAGATCAGAAACTCGCTCGGCGTCAAGGTGCGAATCTTGCCTATGACGGACCACATGGTAGCAACGAAGATCAAGACCCCGAAGGGGATACTGGAGTTCCAGGAGTATTTCGTAAAGAGAAAGTTCCAAGACAGAGTTGAGGATGTAACATACGAAGGAGCAGCGCGTGCCACACCCGCCCCCGGTGTGATCCCCGCGATAGAGAAGACAGATCTAATCATTCTATGTCCGAGCAATCCCATCCTGAGCATAGGGCCGATTCTGGCTATCCCTGACATTCGCAACAGCATTGCAAAAACACAAGCGAAGATAGTAGGTATCAGCCCGATCGTCGGAGGAAAAGCAATCAAGGGACCTCTAGACCAAATGATGGAGAGCCTGGGGTTGGAGGTTTCCCCCTACGGCGTCGCCCAGCTTTACAAGGGGCTGATGAGAGGATATGTCATTGACGATATGGATCGAGGGATTATTCCCAGGATAACGAGCCTCGGCATGAGAGTTATCGCAACAAAGACAGTAATGGATTCTGACGAAGCCAAGTCTAAGCTGGCGGAAAACACATTGAAGTTTGCCGAGACGATCTCATGAGCGACAACTGGGCAGTAATCCCTGTAAGGGGCCTTACGGAAAGCAAGACGAGACTCTCAGGCAGCCTTCAAGGAGACAAAAGGAGGATTTTCGTTGGGGCTCTGCTCGATGACGTCCTCTCCTCTGTCATCCAATCAAGACTCTACGGAAAGATAATAGTAATTTCTGCCGACAACAACGTTGGAAATCGAGTGCGACCGCAGGGAGTGTCCTTCGTTAAGCAAACGAACGTAGGTCTGAATCGTGCAATAGATCAAACGAATAGACTCGCGGTGGAGGGGCGTGCACGATCTGTTACCACCATACTTGCCGATATCCCGCTGATAGAGCCAAGAGACTTCAAGGAACTTTCCAATTTGGGCTCTGCCATTCAGAGAGTTGTCATAGCGCCCTCATTGAAGGGGGGGACGAATGTGATGCTGACCTCGCCACCTGGCGCGATATCCCCAAGTTATGGTAGATGGAGCTACTCCAAACATCTGCGTCAAGCGCAGGTCAGTGGTCTAAACGCCTACTCAATGTCAAACCCACGTGTCTCGTTTGATATCGACACGAGATCTGATCTATTGGAATTGAGGCTTCGGGATCCTCAGGGAAAGACCGCTTCGGGACGAGTGATAGGCGAGCTAGGACCGTATCTGATGGAAAGTAGAGTTTCTCTTTCCTCAGTCCATTGATTCGAGCTACTCATTTTTGAGTGGAAACTCTTTTATGAGTAAGCGAAATTCGCGCCGTGACCAGCTTGAAAAGAACGCAATCCGTGAGTTCTTTGACTCTAGTCGCCTCAATGGGGGCTCTTGGAAACGTTCTAGGAGTAGTAGCGATCTTGCTTGGACGAATACCCGCGGGGGGAGTCGCACAAGTAGCCCTTGACTTCTCAAGCGTCGCAATAGTCATAGTCGCAATATTCACGGGTCCGAGGCTCGGCGCACTCACAGGTCTCATCGCGGGCATAGGACCCATGGTTATGTTTGGATATGTCTATGGCAGCACCGGCCCGATCACTGTCCTTTTGCCTATCGGCAAGGCGCTCACTGGGTTGTTCGTCGGAATCTTAGCGCAGTTGATGGGGTCGAACAGGAAAGTCCGAACCCCGTTCATATTAGCGGCAGTGTGGATAGGCTTCATTCCCGAAGCGATACTAACTTGGTTCTACTTCGTTAACCTCGTCCCATTATTCGTGCAAGGAGGCAGCTTCTGGGCACCGGGCCTGGCGTTGACGGTGTTAGTAAAAGGATGGACTGAAATGACAATTATCGCCTTCCTTACAGTTGCTCTCATCGGCAATGCAGGGTTTCGAGCATTTCTCGGAAGACTTGCACCCGGTCAGACTTTGCAGTAGGGAGAGGTATGATAGGTATCCGGAAACATCTTCTTCTTGTTGTATGGCTCACTATCTTCCGCGGGAAACAAGCGCCGCTTTGAGACGCTGTGTCTTACGAGAGGGTCTCTTGTCCACGATGTCTTTCTCGTCGGGTCCAGTCCCCATCAGAGTAACCGGAACATTTGTCTCTCGTTCAATCGCCGAAACAAACTCACGAGGCTCCTTCGGCAGGTCCGAGTAATCTCGTACTCCCTTTGCCTTCGGATATAGTACATCCAGTTTTGTCAGAGCTATTTGCGTGGCTCCATTGAGGTGCACAGCCCGTTTAGCGAGTTTGAAATCGAAAGGTGCAGCCCTTCTCTCTCGTCCGGTAACGGTGCCGTGTTCCATCCAGCCCCGTCTCAAAACTTCTTCCCTGTCCAATTGGCCTTCTAAGGGTCCTTCTCCCACCCTGGTGACATACGCTTTGAAGATAATCATCACATCATCAACATCGGTCGGACCTATCCCCACATCTGCACATGCCTGAGACGCGGTCACGTCCTTGGACGTAACATATGGATATGTTCCGTGGTACAGGCTCAGGAACGTTCCTTGAGTTCCCTCGACCATCACGTTGCGACCATTCGACAATGCTTTGTGAATCTCTCCAACTGTGTCAGCGACGTAAGGTCTCAATCCTGTTTCCTGTCTCGCCAGCTTCACCATGCGCAACGCTCGTTCTGCGTTACATGCTCCCACACCGCTCTTGGTCGAGCCGATCTTGTTC
>MNHO01000039.1 GCA_001919285.1 archaeon 13_1_40CM_2_52_13 | reverse complement strand
TCTTGCTCTCCATGCTGGTGCTGGTCTTCGCTGCCTCTTTCACGGGACAACGCTTTCTCGCCCCCTTCCTCTTCGCGTCTATAGCCGTGGGCCTCGCGGCCTACCTCCTAGGCCTCTTAATAGTCTGGATGCGTAAGAGATAGTTCCAGAATTCTCACTCTGACCGTAACGACATGCTGGAAGATTTTCATCCTTTACCCGCAAAACTCGTCGTCATGACGGCGCATGGGACAGTAGACTATGACCTTCGGGCGTTAGTGTCTTGCAATAGGTTCTGGTCGCATGTGTGACTGACGATGCGTTGCAATAAGTTGTAATCATTTGTATCAATTGAAGTGAAGGAAGCCTTTCCTTAGGGGTTGTGAACCTGCTTGGCAAACATTGGCGCTTCAGGGTGAAGCGACGGGGCAATCACGGCTCTTCTAGTCTCGATTTCTCGACCGGATCTGGTCAAACGCTTGATTTGTGTGGGTGGGAGCTTCAACACCAGCTCTTTGCCCCCGCGTGATCAGGACTGGATTAGGTCGGCCACGCCCGAGTCTTGCAGGGAAAATCAGGCGATGTTGGTAAACGCTACGGTGAAACGACGCCTGACGGTCCTCCCACTTTCTTAGTGTGTTTGAGAACACGAAGAAGCTGTGGCTCACCGAACCTGACATTCAAAGAGAAGAGTTAGCAAAGATCACTGCTCCGACATTGGTAATGGTCGGAGACCGAGACGCGGTCGTACCAGAGCACACACTAGAGTTGTTCAGATCGATCAAAGGGGCACAGTTATGCATCATCCCTGGGACAACGCATTTCTTGTTGTCCGAAAAGCCAAGCCTTGCGAACAGAGTGATCCTGGAGTTCTTGCAGCCGAACCTAGAAAAAAAGAAATAAGCTGGACCAATAGAGGGAAAACCTCTCGCGAGGATTCTGGTCGCCATGAGTAAAGTTGTCGTCTCCATGTTCCTATCATTAGACGGATTCGTCGTCGGTCCCAAAGAAGAGATGGACTGGGTCATCAACAATTTCGACATCGAAGGCATGGGAGCTGACATGAGCAAGCTACAAGCCAACGCGGGGACCTTCCTCCTAGGCCGCCAGACCTACCAGATCATGGCAGGCGCCTGGCCAAACCAGACCGAAGCAACCTCACCCGGCGCGGACGTAATGAACAATACGCCAAAGCTAGTCGCTTCGAATACTCTCAAGGAAACCCCATGGGGCAAGTACGCGAACGCCACCCTACTCCGAGGCGACGCCCTACGAGAGATTCGCAAGCTGAAGGAAAAACCCGGCAAGGACATCATAACATTCGGAAGCCCCAAACTTGTCCAGAGCCTCGCCGAAGCCGGTCTCGTCGACCTGTTCCACATCTGGCTACACCCCACGCTACTCGGAAGCGGCAAGCCATTCTTCCACGGCGAAAAGCGGCTCAACCTCAAACTGATCGCAAGCAAGGCATACAAGAACGGAGTCGTCCGGCTCGATTACGAACCCATCCCCGTTGCGAAGAGGTAGATCGTACCAGGCTTTCGCGACTGCTGCCTGTGATTTCAGAACTGTTTCAAACAGATCCTTTTCGTAGGTTGATGCCGTATTCCAAGTAGGCTTTGAGACACATGCTCATGTGCGTCCAGCCTTGACAGTTCTGGTATGAGCCTTGCAGACCGCCCTTGGTAGGCCTCCACTTCCCCTCTACGATCTTCACGAGCGTCTCGTTCGCGTTGAGAGGCTCGAAGCTAACCTCGACGAGAGTGTCATATCCAGCGCCGGTCGGCATTGAGCCAGTCTTCGGTTCGTAGACCCCTTCGCCAGCCTCCCATGAGAATTGGATCAGCTTGTTCCGCACCATCTTCTTCACCTTCACCGGGAAAGGAGGGATCTTGTTCCCATTATCGTCGAAGCTCCACATCACGGTTTTTCCTTCGTCTAACGGCCCGTCGGCTCCTCCGGTCGTGAAGTACTTGCTGAGCTTCTTTGGGTTGTATACAGCGTCGAACACTTCGCTCACAGGCTTGTGGATCTTCGTCTGAACTGTGAATCTCAGGTCCATCCCCATAGCTATCTCAGACCTGCCGTCATGTTATATATTTATAACACTTTGTCCACTACTCAACTTTCAGCCTTGAACCTTCGCACACACGTCTCACATTGGAGGTGGTAGCATGCCACGGGAAGAAAAGTATGATCTGATTCTCAAGGCACTGGGCAACTCTCTAAGACGCGAGATACTGGACTTGCTCAAAGTCAGAAGCAGAACAACCGGCGAGTTGGTACAGCGCTTCAAGCAGTTAGACAGGTGCACCGTGATGCAACACCTACGCGCTCTCGTGAAAGCCGACCTAGTTATCGTGAAGCGCGAGGGGCGTCTTCGCTGGAACTACATCAACCCGCTCCCGATAAAAGAACTGCACGACCGGTGGATCGGCAGCTACGCAGATGACGCAGTAGATCTGCTTGCACGCATGAAACGCGAAATCGAAGGCTACTAGTCTAGACCAATGGTGCTCGCGGGATTTTTCGACTACCTTAACACTGGAGAGCTGCTTCGAGCGAAGTCGTAGAAGAGGCCTATTCAGTGTCCGATCCCAAGGAAGAACGCTGGTTGGACCTTGATCTGGCAGCCGCGAACGTGAACCGGGCCGGGACCCTCGTTGGCTCCACGATGGCGGTCTTCACTTTCCTCCTCTTCTTTCTCTACCCTCGTTATTTCACCGGGCAGATCGACCCCGTTCTTTTCCAAGTCACGCCGACAATCATAATTCTGACCATTCTCACTTTTAGCCTCTCTGGACTCTTCTACTATCGGATCGGCGTACTGAAGCTTAACAGCGCCAAGAAACGCACGAGTATGCAGAGAGGAGCACTATTCTGGCTCTTCGGTACCCTATTCATATTGCTGGAGCCGGCTCTGATACTGTTCACCGTAGGGCTAACAGCCGTAGGAGTCGTAGCGTTGATCGCATGGATCCTATACACTCTCGTCACGCTACGCGACGCCACCGCCTACGGGAATCTCTGTGGTTCTATCTAAGACGAGCCGTTAGTAGAACAGGATCGAATCGTTCACCTCTCTACTTCGAACGTAACATGCGTAACTTCCTTGGATGGAAATGCTTCTTTGATCTTTACGCGAATGTCCTTACTTGTTTTCGAAAACAGCTGCGCTCCGTGACCGAAGAATACTGGAGAGTAGTGGATTGTAAACTCGTCAACTAATCCGGCGTTAAGATATTGCTGAATGACATTTGCGCCTCCCGCGATTCTTATGTCCCGGTTGCCTGCGGCTTTTCGCGCCTGTCCAAGTGCACCGTCTATCCCTTCATTGACGAAGTAGAAAGTGGTGCCTCCTGGCCGTTCCCAGGGCTTGCGCACTTGGTGAGTCAAGACGAAGACTGGTGTGTGAAAGGGCGCTTCTTCCGGCCAGAATCGTTCTCCCCCGTCAAACATTCTCTTTCCCATGATGCTCACGCCTGTGCGGTTGAAGGTCTCTTCCAACATTCGATTGTCACGGCCGGTCTCACCGCCGTCGCCGAGCTTGAGGTTTTTGCGGAAGAACTGTTGCTGAAAGACCCAGTTCTGCAACTTCGTCCATTGGCTCATCCACTGCTTGAATTCTGGATCGTTCGCGTGGGCCAGATCCATTCCTTCTGGAGCGATAAAGCCGTCTAGAGATGCAGCTACTTCGAAGAACAATTTGCCGGTTGACATTTCGACCAAGAAGCGTGGCTTCCAGACGTTACATTAGGCCTGTTGTCGATGGCTTGAACTGCGAGTCTTGGCTTGCCGTTTAGCGGCAATGTCAGCGACGCGGTTGACTAGTTGCGGATCATCCAGTCGCTCGCATATGGCGGTAAAGCTAGGGCCAGGTCCGCGCCAACGAATCCCGTTCACTGAGCGGATCCTCGGTTCTTTCGTTCGCAGGGTGGCGAGATCTCGGAATAACAATGCGAGCTTGAAGTTCTCTTGGAGAGTCTGAGCAAGACGGTCAGCTCTCCGAACAGTAACCTTCCAGTCCACGGCTGATCTAGGAACAGCTTCCAGGTGTTCGTAGAAACCGATAACCGCCCCAGCGGACCTCTCACCCCACCCTGTAAGACCGGGATACCCATCTGCAGTGTCGCCAACAAGCCCGAGATAGTCAGGAATGGACATTGGCGAGACGCCGAACTTTTCACGGACCCCAGCTTCATTCCGGACCTGTCTCGCTCGGCGATCCAATTGGACTATGCGATCGTCCCTCACGCACTGTGCCAAGTCCTTGTCTGGGGTGCAGATGTAAACACGGGACACTGCAGAGATTCTGCTAAGAGACAAGGCTGCACCGGCGAGAGCGTCGTCGGCCTCTAATTTGATCATCGGCCAGACCACGACCCCCATGGCTTTCAGCGCCTCTTCGAGCAGGGGAAATTGTGCAAGTAGGCGAGGATCGACGCCCTCACTCGTCTTGTACCCAGGCCAGAGATCGTTGCGGAAGGACTCGATCACGTGATCGGTCGCGACCCCGATGTGCGTAACTCCCGATTCAAGCATTCCAGCAATACTTCCCAACACTCCCCGCGTCGCCGCGACCTCCTCACCGCGCCCGTTCGAATGGGGAGGCATGGCGTAGAAGTGGCGAAAAAGCTCGTAGGTGCCATCGACGAGGTAGACTTCCAACTGAGCTGCCCTAAGATTCGATTCTCATCAATTAGACGAGTGCTTCGAGAGAAACCCTAGCACCAGTTGATTGAACTCCTGAGGTTTTTCGATGTGCGGGAAGTGTGCGGCTCCAGAGATCGTTGAGATTTCGTTCTTGGGAATCGCCTTTCCCAGGCGGTCTATGATGGCGTGCAGTACCTTCGGGCTCTCGGTTCCGTGGATCAGAAGTGTTGGCGCGGATATCCTCGACGCATCTTCACTGCCAAACACCGGGGCCTCGGCCGTTAATTCTCCGACCGTTCTCTCATTCTCCTTCACCATCGTGCGCACTGGTTCGGGAAACCTTTCGAATGCACCATGCCGATTCATGATGCCGTCAAGATTGTATCTGAGCGCGGCATCGAAATCTCCCCGGCGGAAAGCGTTGAGCGAGGGGTCCAATGAGTTTCGCTGAAACTTGGCGGCCGAGATGGCTATCGAAGGATGTGCGAACAATAGGCCTAGGAATTCTAACTTACTCTTTAGATTCTTCAGCAAAATAGTTGAGACTGCTGGCTCAATCAGTGTGAGAGTCCGAATCAATCGTGGGCTGGTCGATGCACAGAACGCCGAAGCGAACCCGCCATAGGAGTGGCCTACCAAATGAACGGGCGAAATCCCGAGTTCTTCGATAAAGCCGACAAGATCTGCGGAATTGTTTTCGATCGTGCTCTTCTCATAGTCCATGGTATTCTCATTCGGCTGGGCGAGGCGTCGACTGTAAGCGATCACGTGATACTTGCCAGAGAAGGATCCAATTTGACTGTTCCAAGCACGATAATCGTTCGGTATTCCATGAACAAATACTACCGGTTCGCCGCTGCCAGCTTCAACATAAGCCAGTTTTACATGACCAAGATCGGCAATTCGAAGATCTATCGGCTGCACACTCCTGACCAAATCTTCGGCTAGGAAGTAGATATCATGGTCGCTCTTGTCAACTTCTCGAATGTTTGAGCTTGCAGGATGAAGCTAGGTCTTAGTAGCACTCTGATAACTAGTGAACCATGTCTCGCATCGAGGTCGTTCGAGGCTCTGAATTGGGAGCCGGGGACTCGACTGAAGGCATCGTTAGAAAAAAGGCGTTCGAATCGGAGACTGTTATCGTCTCGCAGTCACAGGTCGCTGCTGGAGTTGTCTCCGGATGGCATCATCACGGGACTCGTCAACTCTACGGGTTCATCGCCTCAGGCCATCTCCAACTCGAGTACTTTCTCAGAAGACAGGAAATAGCCGACCTGAATGTTGGAGACTTCTTTCACATTCCAGCTGGGCTAGTTCATAGAGATCTGAATCCAAGCAAAGACCGTGAGCTAGTTGTTGTCAACATTCTTGTAGGTAGCGGCCCGGCTGTGATCAATGTTGACTCGCCGTTTCGGGGAGATTAGATGATCCAGCTTCGACCGAGTCCAGCCGATCTTCTGAGATTGAAGGAGCCGTTCGGAAAACTGCTTCTAGGAGACCCGTCCAAAACAATGCCAGAATTGAACACCATCATCAGCCGAATCCATCCCAGAAAAATCCTTGCCGTCGGAGACGTGGTCTCGCGAGAAACCGTTGCAGCCGGAATCACGGTGAACCTCAGAATAATCGATCATGTATCGATGCGGAAACCAACGGCCACGTTCAAGCTAAATGCCACAACAACTTACCATGTGAGGAACCCGGCAGGAGTCATTACGCTCGAATCTTGGGAGGCCATCAAGCGAGCCATGAAGGATGACGACGCTGTGATTTTCGTAGACGGAGAAGAGGATCTTCTCGCACTACCATCCATCGTAGAGTCTCCCAACAATTCCCTAGTACTATACGGCCAACCCTCTCAGGGGCTAGTTGTAGTAGATACGAGTTCCACAGTTAGGAACGAAGCTAGCTTGATACTAGGGCACATGACGAGAGAGGAAACGAATCGACGCTAGCCAACTCTGACCGTGTCTGCGATTCTTCCAAGATGAACCGATGGCCGGCCCAATTCTGAACCAGAGTTTAAGTCTTTCTAACGGATGGAAGATGATCATGAAACGGCTTCACTGTTCCGCGAATGCCCATAAGTTTCGAGCAGTCATACTTGTAAGCTATTGTTGAATCTAACAACCCACCCCAAAATATTACGGAGTACGGTGCCAAGAGTATCGCGATCTGTTAGGAATGAGAAGACCCGTGGGACACAGTCAGATCCTCGGCTTGCTCAATGGCACACGGACCATTCGTTCGACTCCATTGCTCAAACCAGGACAAAAACGACCACGATATCCCGCGATTCACTTGGCATTACAAAGATTGAAATCGATAATCAAGTCTTAGGAAGGGTTAAAACTCGCGAATACGGAAGCGCTCCGTAGGGCGATAGAAACGATCAGAAGCGTCATCTTCAACGCGGATCCCGCGCGCGCGGCGAAGAGGACTCTACTGACAGAACCAGATTTTGAGATAGACTTGATCAGGCTGAATGGTGTTCAGGAGATGCTTGCGACAGAGTTTTCCAACTGGTCTCTTGGACTGTTCGAGAGACTTTACAGCTAAATTCCTGAAATCATAAGGTTGGCTTGTAAAGTGCATCCTGTCAGAATAGCGATCATCGGCTCTGGTTATTGGGGAAAGAAGGTAATACGCGAGACGCTTGAGATTAGTCGAACCACCGGCTCAAGCCAACTCCATTCGATCGTCGACAACTTTCCAGAATCACTCGCCCAATGCCGAAAAGAATTCGGCGCGAGCCTCGACTATCGAACAGACTACCACGCTCTCGCAACAGACCCCTCTGTAACAGGTGTCCACATCTGCACCCCAAACAGCACCCACTTCGAAGTAGCCTCCACTTTCCTTAGGAATGGCAAGCATGTACTCGTCGAGAAACCTCTGACATTGAGGACTGAGGAAGCCTACGAACTCGTAAGGCTCGCGAACGAGAACAAGGCAGTTCTCTGCGTGGGACATATTCACAGATTCAACAACGGCGTCCGGGAACTGAGGCGCATTCTCTCCGAGGGAGGCATAGGAGAGGCGTATTACTTGCGTCTGAGATGGACGGCCCTCATGAATCCTCAACTACAGAGAGAAGTCATAACCGATCTGGCTCCCCACCCGTTCGACATTTGCAACTATCTGGTCGAGGCGTGGCCTGACAAGATCGCGTGCAAGGGACGAGGATACCGAACCAAGCAGAATGAAGAGGTCGCTTTCATAAGTGCAGACTACAAGGGAGGGCTAATTGCTCATATCGAGGTCAGCTGGCTGGATCGCGATAGGAGGAGAGAAGTTACAGTTGTCGGAAGCAAAGGAATGGCCACTCTTGACTGCGTTGATCAGAAGCTCGAGCTCGAACTGTCGAACGGCCGACAAGAGATACCCGTCTCTGCGAGCAACACTCTTGGAACCGAAATAAGCCACTTCTATGACTGCATCCGTAATAATCAAAATTCAACCCCTTACTCGAACCATTCTGACGGAATTCTGGGCGCCAGAGTAGTCTCCCTCCTAGAGGCCTCACGTGAGTCGATGTTCCAAGACCGTTCTATCACAATCCAGCTTCCGATAATCCCGGCGATACCGACCAGATGAAACCCTCAAAATACTCTGTGATTAAGAAGGCAGCGATAGGCCGCGACTCGCGCGTCTATGACCAGGTGAACCTGTACGGTTGCAAGATCGGGAAAAATACGAAGATCGATTCTTATGTGTATATTGAGGAGGGCGTTACGATTGGGGACAATTGCAAAATTCGACCCTTCGTCTTCATCCCAACGGGAGTAGTAATAGAGAACGATGTCTTTATCG
>MNHO01000041.1 GCA_001919285.1 archaeon 13_1_40CM_2_52_13 | reverse complement strand
CCTGCGCGTCCAAGACCCCTACAGTCGACGGGTCTCTTTGACCTGGCTTGGCAACACGAGCCGCCCACAAACAAGGCGGACTCCCGCAAACACCAGGCCCGCTCCCGCAAAGACCCAAACCAAAACGACGCCCCTAATTGGCTTTCGCCAATCAATCAAATCCATCAAATCCGGATAATGTTTAATTGAACCCCGCCCGGAACCCCCTCACAACCCTACTTATCTCTCACAAAGAGGAAACTTGTCCCCATGGCCACCAGACGCAAAAAGACACGACGCCTACGAGGCAGCCGGTGCCACGGCTGGGGACGATCCGGACAACACCGCGACAGCGGAATGCAAGGAGGACACGGAAACGCCGGCTGGAAACGCCACCGCTGGAGCAGCGTCATACGCTACGGCTGGGAGATCGGAAAAACAGGCTTCACACCCATCAACCCAAAGCACCAACGAACCATCAACATAGACCAGCTAAGCCAGAATCTCCAGACACTGTCCGAACAGGGCAAAACAAAGACTGCCGGGAACCGGATAGAAGTAGACCTCGGCCAAATAGGCTACACCAAACTGCTAGGTAACGGAAAAGTCACCCAACCCCTCAGAATCATCGTCGCACAGTGCACCGAAAAAGCCTCCAGTAAAATATCCCAGGCGGGCGGGGAAGTAGTACTCCCCAAACCCGCGGAAGCCAGTAAAGAAGGCTGATCCCAAACGGTCCGCTTCATAGAAATCTTCAGACCCCTAACCCGCATCCTCCCGAGCGTCCGCCCCCCCGATCGGGAAGTCGGATTCACAGAAAAACTGATCTGGACAGCCCTAGCACTGGTCATCTACCTCGTCATGGCCGAGACACCGATCTACGGCGTCCCACATACTGGAGGAGTCAACGATCCCTTCGGACCCTTGCGGGTAATATTCGCGAGCCAGAGAGGCACACTCGTCGAACTCGGAATCGGACCAATAGTCACAGCAGGACTCATACTCCAAGTCCTATCCGGCTCCAAAATGATCAACGTCGACTTTAGCAATCCAGGCGACCGGGCCCTCTTCACCGGAGCCAGCAAAGTCCTCTCAGTATTCATGACTCTCTTCGAAGGACTCGCGTTCCTACTTGGAGGAGCCTACAACGTCACCAACTCGGCAGGAGTACAGACCCCGCCAAGCCTACAGAACGAGTTCTTCATCCTAGTACAGCTCATCTTCGCCGGAATAGTCATAATCCTACTAGACGAAATGCTCCAGAAAAAATGGGGCTTTGGAAGCGGAATCAGCCTCTTCATCGCAGCGGGCGTCTGCCTCCAAATAGTATGGAGCAGCCTCGGACCAATCTCCCCAGTCTCCGACGGAAAATACCTAGGGGGCATAATCGCCTTCTTCCAATCCCTCGGACCAGTAATCGCCAGCCCGGCCAGCTTCACGGCCTGGCAGGGGGCCCTCTACAGAGGTGGCAACTTACCCGACATGCTCGGATTCATCACAACAATCGTCGTCTTCCTCATCATCATCTACCTCAACGGACTACGAGTCGAAGTCCCCGTGTCCTACGCAAGATATCGAGGATTCCGAGGACGATTCCCCATCAAATTCTTCTACGTCTCAAACATACCCGTAATCTTCGCAGCCGCCCTCTTCGGAAACATATTCTTCATCGGCCAACTCATCTTCAACAGATACAACCCCGGCTGCTCCAACACAGGAATAAACTTCTGGCTAAGCCTAATCCCCGGATGCTACCAGTCCCAACCACAGACCGGACAACTAATCCCAATCAAAGGCCTTGCCTACTACACGTTCGCTCCCCGCTCTCTAGGAGTCGTGCTCGGCGACCCGATACGAGCAGGAGTCTACATGCTCATATTCGTCCTTGCCTGCGTCTTCTTCGCGGTAACATGGGTCGAAGTCGGAGGAATGGACTCGAAGACAGTCTCCAAACAACTCATCGACTCGGGAATGCAGATAGAGGGATTCCGACGATCCGGCTCAACTATCAGACAAATTCTCGACCGGTACATCCCCGCAGTCACGGTGATAGGCGGAATCACGATTGGAGTAATTGCGGCAGGGGCAGACTTCCTCGGAGCCTTCGGCACAGGAACTGGAATCCTGCTCACCGTAGGCATCATACAGCAATACTATGAAATTCTTGTAAAAGAAAGAATTACCGAGATATACCCGGGAACCAAAGGCCTCTTGGGATAGTGAGAGGCCAAGCCTTGCAGGCAACAATCATCGTCGCCGGCGTACCCGGGGTGGGGAAGACAACAGTCCTCCAAGAGCTAGAGGCTGTAGCCAAGGAAAGGAAGGTTCCCCTTCAGATCATCAATTTCGGAAACGTAATGAACGAACTCTTCAAGAAGCGAGGAGTCGAGATTCATCGGGATCATATGCGCAAGGAGGACATTACCCTCCAAGGAAAGATACAGGAAGAAGCAGCACGAATGATTTCCAAGACGCCAGGAAACTCCACCCTCGTCGTCGACACCCACATGTTCGTGAGAACCAACGACGGCATATGGCCGGGCACACCGAGAAAGGTTCTCGAGGCTCTGGACCCAAGCATGATCATCCTGATAGAAGCAGACCCGGAAGAGGTCGCTCGAAGAAGAGCAGCCGACACCACCCGTTACCGCGACAGCCAGAAGCTAGAGGATGCCAAGGCCGACCTACAATGGTCGAGGAACATGGCAAGCGCAATAGCCGTTCTCGCGGGAGTGCCGATTCAAATATTGCAGAATCAGAACGGCCAACAACGTCAATCAGCTGAGGAACTCCTGAAGATCATAGAGAAGCGTACCTAGCTTGTCTTTCATAGACGATATCATCAATTTCCTTGCTGGTCCCATCCAAAACGCATGCCCTCATGATCCCCTAAAGCCAACCGCTTGCACACCACTATCAGCTTTCATAGTGCTCGGTGCCGCGTTGCTTCTATCACTCATAGCGATGCTCGCTAATCGGTTTCTCGTAAACTACAAAATGGTTGCAAGCTACAGACGAGAATATATGAACTGGATGAATGCTGTAAGGAAAGCTCGCAAAGACGGAGATGAAAAACAGCTGGACAAGTTGATGAAGCGGCAATCGGCAGTCATGAAAATGAGTTCACGAGCGACCCTGGAACAATTGAAGACTTACCCAATCACAATCGTTCCATTCTATCTAATCTATGCAGTCCTCGGCCAGGCACTGAAGTACACCCCCTACACAGCCTACGCGCCCTTCTTGTTTCCGTTCGCCTCTATCACGCAAAGCGGAGCCGCTGCCGGTTTGCCCCTCTTCTTCTGGTACCTCGTTTGCTCGTTCACAATCAGCATCCCACTGTCGAGAATATTCGGCGTTTCAGCCGCGTTCTCAATGTCCCCGACGACGGGAGATACGAAATGACAAACCCACATCAGAGGACTCATGGCCGAAGACGGTTACCCGTGAGACTGCCGTCAGGGAGGAGAACATTGCATTTTGAGCCAAGAGCCCCAGCGAAGGCACAGTGTTCCCGTTGTGGAAAGGAACTACATGGGGTCCCAACTTCCAAGCCTTTGAGGTATTCGAGGAGTGCTCGCGCTCCATCAAGGCCGTTTGCAGGAGTATTGTGCCCGAACTGTCTTTCGACGCAGGTTCGAGCACTCGTCCGTTCTTCCAGCGTTCCAACATGATCATTACCGTCAGTGGGCCGCACGGCACGGGCAAGTCAACCTATGCTGCACGACTGGCTGAGGTTTTGCGTATTCGGCACGTTTCAGCCGGCGCAGTGTTTCGACGAATCGCGAAGGAAAGGAAGATCTCTCTGGAGGAATTGGGTAAGACAGCTCTAGAAGATCCTTCCGTTGATAAGCTCGTTGACAAGCGAACCATAGCTGAAGCCGACAAGGGTAGTGTTGTTGTTGATGGTCAACTCGCGGGCTGGCTTCTGAAGGACAGGGCGGATTTACGAATCTATCTCACCGCTCCCGAGGATGTTCGATTGGAACGAATCGCCAAGCGGGACAAGGTAAGCTTCCAAGAGGCTCGGGCTCAGACCGAGCAGAGAGAATCTGTTCAGCGGGAAAGATATCTTAGACATTACGGGTTTCAGATTGAGGATCGCTCAATCTATCATCTCATTCTCGATACGAGTCTCGGCTCGATCGGGGATACTGCCAAGGTTCTCGTTTCAGCGGCTGTGATGGTTCGAAGAGCTAAGAAAGCCCGGCGAAAATCGACGAAACCTTAAATGAGGATTTCGCCCGCGGGGGCAGTCTAGGAAGATTGTCCCGATGCCCACCATCGAAGTCGGACGCGTCTGTGTGAAACTTAACGGTCGGGAAACGGGACAGAAATGCGTGATTGTTGATGTGATCGACAAGAACTTCGTCCTGGTAACCGGGCCGAAGAAATTGTCAGGCGTTCGCCGTAGAAGAACCAATGTGAAACACCTCGAACCTACCGAGGAGTCCATCGATATTAAGAAAGGCGCCTCGGACGATGATGTGGCAAAGGTCATCGGCAAGGGAAAGAAGGCCGACGCCTTCAAAGAATCCGTTCTGCCGAAACAGGTTCTCGTAACGGCCTGACAGATCCCACGTTAAGGCTTAGGATTCCCCTCTCTCGGCAACTATCTATTATCCAGTTGAGATTCTTTAAGAGATGCGGGATTCAACTGTTGATATGGAGATGATGAGTGTCTCAGCGGGCTCCCTGGGAAGATCAGAGAAAGCTACTGGTCAAGCTTGAAGAGGAAACCGACCCAGCCCTGGGCTGTCCGCCGACGAAGAGGCCTCTCGATCAGCATCTTCGTTTTGGACTGATAAACTTAGACAAACCTTCTGGGCCGTCCAGCCACGAAGTTGTGGCTTGGGTCAAACGAATGTTGCGGATGAAGCACGCTGGCCATGGCGGAACTCTAGAGACCTTCGCCAGGTCGGAGCAATCCGATGGTCACAGGCGTGCTTCCTCTAGCTCTGGAAGATGCAACAAAAACAATCCAGGCTTTCCTACTTACCGGCAAAGAATACGTCTGCCTGATGGCGCTCCACGGTGACGTGGAAGAGAAGAAAATCCAAACAGTGCTCGAAGAGTTCGTCGAGGACATTCTTCAGAGGCCCCCTGTCAGAGCCGCAGTGAGGAGAGATGTGAGAAAAAGGAGAATCTACTACATTCGAGACATTGAGACGGATGGCCGCGACGTTCTGTTCAGGGTCGGATGTCAGGCAGGAACCTACATTCGGAAACTCGTCTACGACGTTGGCGAGGTACTTGCAGTTGGTGCCCATATGCGTGAACTTCGACGGACCCGGGCGGGAAGCTTCACCGAAGAGGAATCATTCTCACTGTACGACCTGATGCAACTGTCTGAGGCTAACGGTGAGGAGAGAGAAGTGTTGGCGAGACGAATGGTGAAACCGATGGAGTCAGCCTTCGAGTATGTCCCACGGATCTACATTCGTGATTCGACGGTCAGCTCAATTTGCCACGGAGCAGAGCTCGCAGTTCCCGGAATAATCCGGTTAAGTGAGGGTATTGTTCCAAAGACGTCGATTGCGCTGTTTACTTTGAAGGACGAGCTCGTCGCCTTGTCCAAGGCGCTGATGTCGAGCGAACAGATGATGAAGGAGGATCACGGACTGGCCGCGAAAACTGTAAGAGTCATAATGCCTGCTGAGACCTATCCGCGCCTATGGAAAACGAAGGCCGTCACGGTCCAGGCTCGGAGTTGACTCGCTAGTGAGTGAGAGTCAAGTCTCGTTCTTCTGCAACTGTGGAGAAGAGATCGTGATGGAAGTGAAGGCTGAAGAAGAGTACAATGTTGCCTGTCCCAAGTGTGGTCAGGAGTACCGTTTCTTCGGTCAAAGTGTCTTGAGATGGAAGTCTGAATAGCTAGGACAATTGGAGGATGAGCGCAGCTGCTGTTGCTAGCCATAGGGGAATCGTGACTAGTGCCCAGATGGCTCGGTTCCAAGTCAGGACTTTCTGCCCGTCGAGTATGAAGAAGGGTATCATGTTGAAGGCTCCCAGCCAGAGATTGATGAAGATAGCCCATGGGAGAAAATTGTGGCCATCGATGATCACTCCACTGATTCCGACTGCTGGAAGGGTGAAATAAGCAAGGGCAAAAACTCCCGCTGCCGCAACGTTGACTAAGGGTCCCATGAGTGAGATGATGCCATTGGTTTTTCTGTCCATCGAATCACCAATGTAGCTGGATCGGGACGCGATGTAGACCGCGCCAGGGGCAGCAAAGATGAAAGTGCCCTGTGATACAGCTGCAAAAACGAGAGTCATGACAGCTCCTATGGTCCATAGTCTAAACTCTGCCCACGCGCCATATCTTTGCGCGGTGAACTTGTGGGCCAGCTCATGCCCCAGAAATCCTGTACCGATCACAAGCATAGTAAATAGAAATACTTCGAGAAATGCGACTGGAGTTGTGAACCGGCCAGGGAACATGTATCTCGTCGAGAAGCTTATCCCGAGGACGATCCATGCCGTACTGAGAGCCACCATCTCGCGCCTAGGCATCACGCCCATTCGCGGAGATTGAAGGAGTCTTAGAGTCGTCCCGGTCCGGCGGCGCTCTAGCACTATGGGCTGTCTAGGGGCGCGGGCCTGCTGAATGTTGGGGCATTCATGGTTCTCTGGTAAGCGGTGGTAAACGCAGTGTGTGCGGCCGCAGTATCGGCAGACGTATGGAATGAATTCTTCTGCTCCGCATACTGCACATCGTTCCAAGATTGCCTCGTGTTACAGAGTGTAAGTCACTTAAAATCGTGCCTGCAAAGCAGGCCAATTGTAGTTACGAGGGTTCCTTTATTCGGGTAACGCCAAGCTTAGAATCATTATTCTTCACGTTAATGTTTGAAGGGTGGCGTCCCCCGGGCGCGAGCACTGCCATTCGCCCGTCAAGGGTTGTTGGCTGGCCCGCTCCCATCGCCACTCTCGTTAATCTTCTCAAGAAACATCTCACGCTTCTTGTGAGAGTCTCGCATGCAGGATTCTTGAAACGGGAGTCTTGTGGCGCTTCCCAAAAGGGAAAATAGTCGCTGAAGCGTTGCCCAGTTTGGCCGGGATTCCGGAGCCTGGTACCGGGCAGTCTGCCTAGCACGCGGGCCAATGTCTGGAATAGGCTCTCCTGTCAGCCTGTGGCCCTTCGGGCCGCGTGGGTTCAAATCCCACTCCCGGCGCCAGCATACACAGATGTTGTTCGTAAGGCGTGAAGGATTTTTTTTGTTTTGGCATACCCTCGGGGGGGCGAGAAAAAGATAGGAGGAAAAAATAGTTAGTAGAAAAAAGAAAGATGAGATCCAGAGAGAATGTTCCAGTCTGAGCTTACTGCTTCAGGCTGGGGCGAGATCGTATTACGATCTCTCTAGCAGCTTCAACTTGTCGCGGATATTCCTTTCCGCGACCCGAAAGTTTCTTGTCGGCCTTGTGAGCGTCCAGCTTGGCGACAATGTAGTCGACGGCCTTGTGAATGTCGAATTGTTTGCAGCTGAAGACGTCGACGAAGGCCGTGTTTCTGTCGGGGAAGGTGTGAATGCTGATGTGGCTCTCAGCTATTATGACGAACCCGCTGACTCCCCATTCAGAAGGATTGTCGCCGGGGCGATAGATGAAAGTATAGGGCGGAGTGATCTTGTGCATCCCGATAACGTCGGGAAGCTCATCTAAGAGATCATAGATGTGAGAAAGGTCGGAGAGTTTTCGACGGTCGCACTCCGACAAATCAAGCGTAAGGTGTGGTCCAAACATTTCTGGAAGATTTTCTAGTCCGAATTTTCCGGATGATAACAATCAATGCTCAACGCGTATTTAAGAATTGTTTGCGCACAGATCGATCGCGATAGTAATTTTTTCCGCGAGAATTTTTTTCAGTCAACGGAGAAAATTTTCTCTCCACGAACTTTTTCACCAAAAAAAAGATCATCCGCTTGCTTCCGAGCAATAAATCGTAGATAAAAATTCCGCAGACAACACCAGAATCCGACAACGAAATGTGAGCTGACGTCAGAATCAGACAAACACACATAGTTGTGGCAAAGTTGGCGCTGTCGAGTCTCTCGGCGGCTTCGTGAGCAACAAATTTGCCCTTCACCTTCACCGATTTTGATATGCGAGTCGTCAATCGCTCCGATTCTTGGACTCTTGGAACTCGTTGAGCAGCTTGATCCTCTTAGCAATGTTTACGTGTTCAACCTTGGAACCAACTGCGGACGATTGGGATAATTCAACGACTTAGGGGCTCAGCCTCCAGGATACGGGGTTTGAAGACAATCAGCCTGTGGGAAGGGATCTGCAAAGTGGAAACGTTAAATTACGCGAGGGGAGGAGCGATTCCTAGTCTCATAGTGAAATCATGTCCCGAGAGTTCAGGCTCATACTCCGCTTCATGGGAACCGACATAGACGGGACCAAGAAAGTAGCCTACGGTCTTGGCAAGATACGAGGCGTAGGACCCAACCTAGCCTTTGCAGTGGTCAAAGCAGCAAAGATCAACCCGGAAGCCCGCATGGGAGCCCTCTCAGACGGCGAACTGTCAAGGGTAGAAGATGTCATCAAAGACCCCCTGAAACACGGAATACCTCCTAGAATGGTCAATAGACGCAAGGATATCGAGACCGGCCGAGACATGCATCTTGTTGGGGCTGATTTAGCTCTCAAGATCAAATCTGACATTGACCTCATGAAAGATATCCAGAGCTGGAAAGGAGTCCGACACTCCTTGGGCCTAAAGGTCCGAGGCCAGAGAACGAGGACCACGGGCAGGTCAGGGAAGGCAGTTGGAGTGAAGAAGAAAGTTCTCATGGAAGCTGCGAGAGCAGCCGGGAAGAAGGAGAAGGAAGAGGAGAAGAAATAGGCTAGGTTAGTGCTATGGGAGATCCGCGAAAGCCTAGAAAAGCGTACCAGACCCCTCGCCACCCGTGGCGAAAGGACCAGCTCGAAGAAGAACTCCACCTAGTAGGAGAGTACGGATTACGAAACAAGCGAGAACTGCGCGGCCACGAGACCGAACTTTCACAGATCAGAGGAATCGCCAGAACACTACTCGGAGCGGAGGAAGAGGAACGGGGTCCGCTTGAACGCCAATACCTGACGCGACTTGCAAGACTCGGGATCCTCCCAGAATCAGCAACCGTCGACAATATTCTGGACCTGAACGTCAAGGATCTGATGGAACGCCGATTACAAACCATCGTGCATAGGACTGGTCTTGCAAAGTCGATTCACCAAGCTCGCCAATTTGTCACTCATGGTCACATCAGCGTTGCAGGCGACGTTGTCTCCGTCCCAAGCTATGTTGTTCAGCGCGAACAAGAGTCAAGAATAGCCTTCCACGCCCGCAGTCCTTTGAGCAATGCTCAGCATCCTGCGAGAGCGGCTCCCACGGGTAAGAGAGTCTCTAGAATAATTGAAGAAGTCGCTGCGCCTACTGCTCCGATTCTTCCAGAAGTTCCACCTGAAGTCAAGGAAGAGGTCCTCGCCGAACAACCTCTCGTAATTCCTGAAGTCGAAGAAGACGAAGCGCCCGCGGAGCCGGGAGAAGAGAAACAGACGCAACCTGCTTAAACCCTCTTCTCGGTAAGAAACACACTCGATACCAATGGTCGTCTCAACCGCTATTCTCCTAATCGTAGGAGGGATCTGCGCGGCTGCACCCTTGTTCAAAAGAGTCTCGAAAGGCTTGGAGAAGGTTCTAGTCATTCTGGGCCTTGCGGTAGGAATCGCAATAATCATTGTTGCAATAGACTTGGCGCTTGGACTGGGCATCCTATCTGGCATTTTCGGAATAGGATTTGCGCCTGGGTCGACTCCGAATCCGTACCTGAAGTACTACTTGGTTGTCATGGCAGTGCTCGGAATACTCCTCTTCTCTCGCCCGCTCCGCAACGTACGCTGGGCGTCTTTGATAGCCCTCGGAATCGGCATCCTCGCAGCCGCTTACCTTCACGTAGCGTTCTCTGTCTCTAGCACGGTTATCTTGGGGGTAGTTTTCATGGTTACAATTCTGATCGTTTATACACTCTTGAGATTCGTCGAGGATATCCTTGAGTTCATTGGAACAGTACTTGCCTTTCCACCAGTCGCGATAGCGATAGGGCTCGTAAGTATCTACTTTGGAATCATAACCTTCGGGACCTAAATCCTACTTCTGTACAAGACGGCGCTAATCGATTAGACGAGTCTGCAATGCTCCCGAACCTGAAGGTTGGACTAAGCGAGACCAACGCGACCTCTCAGGCTGACTTTCGGCGCTAAGGATCGCGTTTTCAGCGAATGCAAATGTTGAAGAATCAGATGATGACATTTATTTTCGTGAACAGCTTTAAATAAAGTCCGGCGGGCGGGGCTGGACACTTCGCGTTGGAAGCATGATAACTAGATGGACATAAAACTCCTCACCAAGGAACAGGACACTATCCGTTTTGTCCTGTCCGATGTGTCGCCGGCATTCGCCAACGCGGTCCGACGCATAATCCTCGCCGAGGTGCCAGTGATGGCGATTGAAGACGTCATGATTCTCGAGAACAGCTCCGTCATGTACGACGAGATTCTAGCCCACCGTCTCGGGCTCATACCAGTCACAACGGATCAGAGCTACAATCTTCCCGAGGAATGCACATGCAAAAGCGAACTAGGTTGCGAAAAGTGTAGAGCATCGCTCTCGCTAGAAGTCGAAGCCTCAGACCCCGTCGAGGTTGTCTACACATCTAGTCTGAAACCAGAGAACCCTGAAGTGAAACCTGTCTCCGACAAGGTCCCGATCGTCAAGCTTGCCCAAGGCCAGAGAATCAAGCTTGAAGCGTACGCACGGCTCGGACGAGGAAGAGACCACGCAAAGTGGCAACCCGCGTCGGCATGCACTTACAGCTACGACCCGAAAGCGAAGACCTTCAACTTTTTTGTCGAATCAACTGGAACCCTACCGCCTGAGAAGTTGGTCCTAGACGCCGCCCGGCTCATCAGCGCGAAAACCTTGGGCTTCGAGGAAGGGCTCGGAGGAATCTCTGAAAGGTGAAAAAGACAGTAGCCGTCACGCAAGCCGAAGAAATTGTTGACGCTTCCAATCTCATCCTGGGAAGAATGGCTAGTTACGTTGCCAAGAAGGCTCTTGACGGAAAGAGCATGGTGGTCATAAACGCAGAACGCGCAGTCATTTCGGGAACAAAAGAGCGAGTTGTCGCTAGAGCTAAGCTGAAACTAAAGACTCGAACGCTCGGGAACCTGGAGAAAAGCCCGACCCATCCGCGCAAGCCTGACGGTTACGTCCGAAGAGTCATACGAGGAATGCTACCTTGGAAAAAAGCGGGAGGCAAAGACGCTTTCCATAGAGTCAAAGTCTACATCGGGACCCCTAGCGAATATCTCGATCGTCCAGCGACCAGAGTCGCTGACGCCGACTCGTCAAGACTGAGAGTTCCATACATCACCATCGCCCAATTATCCGGTGAGATTGGAGGCTTCGTAGAGTGAGCGAGAAGAAGAAACTCTCACTTGAAACAGGCAAGAGAAAAACTGCAATTGCGAGAGCAGTAATGAGACCTGGTAAAGGACGCATTTACATCAATGATCAATCACTCGATCACATGTATCCAGAAGTCGCAAGAATGAAGATCGAGGAGCCATTGTTGATAGCTGGGGACAGGTCGAAGAGTGTCGATATCAGAGTCAGCATCGAGGGTGGCGGAGTGATGGCTCAGGCAGAAGCTGCACGAATAGCAATAGCCCGGGCGTTGGCAGGCTGGACGAAGGGCAGTGAGTTGAGAAAGACCTTCCTCGCCTATGATAGGGTCATGATAGCTGGAGATCAGAGAGTCACAGAACCCAAGAAGTTCGGTGGACCAAGCGCACGACGAAGAAAACAAAAATCGTACAGGTGATGGTTGCCCGATGATAATCCCAGTAAGATGCTTCACTTGTGGGAAACAGATAGCTGACAAGTGGGAAACCTTCAATCAGAGGGTAAGAGCAGGCGACAAGCCCCAGAAAGTCCTCGACGAACTCGGAATCCGGAGATACTGCTGTAGACGAATGCTCATAACTCATGTCGAGCTGATCGACGAGTTCCTGAAATATCCGCAAGTGACCGCGAAGAGACGGGCTGAACTCGCTTAGGGTCTTGGTCGCATGGAGAGCCAAGAGTTTGAGGATAGAGAAGCAATCCCTCGGGCGGAGAACCTTCTCCTCTCGCTGGAAGAACTCTTGGCCGCGGGTCTCCACATTGGGACCCGGATCAAGACGGTGGATATGGAAAAGTACATTTTCCGAGTCAGACCCGATGGGCTCTTCATACTAAACATTGGAGAGACGAACGAAAAAATCAGAATAGCTGCCAAGTTCATGGCGCGATTCGAGCCGGGCCGGGTATTGGCCGTGTCATCGAGGCTCTACGGCAAGACTCCGATAGACAGATTTGCCGAGCTCACGAAGGCCATGCCGATCGTCGGTCGATTCATGCCCGGCCTCATATCCAACCCCCTACAGCCAAAACATGCCGAACCACAAGTCGTACTAGTGACGGACCCGAGGGCGGACTGGCAAGCTATCAAAGAGGCAACAGCCGTCGGCATACCAGTCATCGCACTCTGTGACACAGACAACGTATTCTCGGGAGTTGACTTGGTAATTCCGGTAAACAACAAGGGACGAAGAGCCTTGGCGGTAGTCTACTGGCTACTCGCACGCCAAGTCCTCAGAGAAAGAGGAGAAATCCCACAGGACGGGACAATCCCGTTGACGATAGACGATTTCGAGACGAAGCTCGCCGCTATGCCCCTGGGACGAGCTTCAGGTGGCGAGGCGTGAAGAAGCGCCTCCCAGCCCAAGCAGGCACATTCTACGCCGACACTGAAGGAGCCCTGAGAACCCAGATCCAACAATCCTTCCTCCATCCTTTAGGACCAGGAGCCATACCGACGATCCCTGGAACCCGAAACCAGAACCTTCTCGGATTGATAGTTCCACATGCCGGTTACAGGTACTCTGGATCCGTCGCGGCTCACAGCTACTACCACCTTGCCCAATCAGGAATCGTTGAATCCGTAGTCATTCTCGGACCTAACCACACGGGACTTGGAAGTGGGGTCTCGACAATGATTGAAGGTGAATGGAGCACTCCCCTGGGAGATGTGCCTATTGATACAGATCTCGCGCGAGAAATCGTCGA
>MNHO01000037.1 GCA_001919285.1 archaeon 13_1_40CM_2_52_13 | reverse complement strand
AGCTATACGCCTGATTTCCATTCTGGAAAAACGGGTCGACCGTTCCATTCTGCGCGTTGAAACGCAAAGCTCACCTAGGACGGTTTCAACTGGCGATCGCCCCTCTAGAAAAAAGGGGGGCAACAATATGATCCTCGCGACATGAGAGTGCTTCTCTGTGGAACCCATCGGTTCTAGGAGTTCTTTGAGAACATCCCTCTCTGTAGATTCTTGGAGTGGAGTCGGGTTCACGCGAGACCTAGAATGCTCCCGCCCAGCTTGGGCCTATTCTGGGACTGAGTCAGCTACTAGCTTCCCGTTAACCACTTTAACGAAAAGGTATCTGTTGTCCCGGAAGATTATAGTAAGTTCGTTCTCTCCTTCTGTGACTGTCAAGACATCTTGTCCGATTATTCCATCATACTTTGCCATTTCAGATCGCTTATTGCGATTTTCTTGCGATTGATTTCTTTCTTAAATCTTTGATTTAGCGCACGTCGATCTTGAGAACGGGTGTCTTCGCCGTTGCTTCTCCTCTTTCTGTAAAGACGTGCTTGCCCCATTTTGCATGAACCTTGGCTTCCAGAGTGTGGTGCCCTTTCCCTAGTTTTGAGGCGGGTAGTTCGAAGCTTCGGGTAACATCAAAGAGCATGGTCCGGGCTTCCTCCTCCGTCTTCGGGTAAAGAATAGTTTCGAATTCAGTTGCGACCGTTGCCCAGACTCTGTAGGGCAGTTCAGGGTTTCGGGTCCAGAAGAAAACTCCCCGTCGGACAAACTTCTCGCGTTTGAGCTCAGCCCCAGGCAACACCTTGGCTCGTTGTTTAGAGAGGTCGACTCTGTAGGCCATTCGGAGTCCGAGGTCATGTTCGTCGTAGGCCTTCTCCCAGAGGGGTCGGACGAAATTGCGCCTGATACCGCCTTTGAGCTTGAAGCCAACAGTGAACGCGAGGTTATCGTCTAGTTTCGCAAGTTGAGGCGAGGCTGTTATGGTCAAATCCTGGATGCTGGCCCATTGTTCGCCTTTCACTCTCTCGAGAGATGACTGCAAATCACAACCTTCCTTTCTTTGACTGGTAACGCCTCTTCCTCTATGAAAAAAGGTCTTTGGTATGGCTTCGAACAGGCTACTTTGTTGAACCTGACGGACCATCGCAAGGAGTCGCGTTTGAAGTGGCTGCTCCCGGGTTCAGACACATCAGGCCGGTAGCATTATATGCCCACACATACACACACAGAGAGTACAATGGGAGCCAAGAACATATCGATATCCGATGAGGCCTATCAGAGGCTCGCCTCGTTGAAACTCTCGGGGGAGAGCTTTACTGATGTCATAAATCGTCTAACTAGCAAGAGGTCCGTCCTGGAGCTAGCTGGTGTGCTTCAGCCGCAAGAGGCAGACCGTCTGCGAGAATTCGTCAAGCAGATCAGGACAAGTAGTACGGATAGAGTAAGGGAGACTTCAATGAAGCTCCGACGAAATTGATAGCTGACACGTCTTTCATCATAGACTTGATGCAAAACGACCCAGGTGCTGTGACGAAAGCCAAGTCACTGGAGAAAGCTGGTTCGGCGATCTCATTGAGTTCCCCTTCAATCTTTGAACTATACGTCGGAGTAACTCTCTCGGTGCGGAAGGAGGAGGAACGGTCAAGGGTCTTAGCCGTTCTTTCAGGGCTCTCTCTTTACAGTCTTGATTCGGAATCAGCGATTCTGGCAGGCGTCATATATGGTCAGAAGATAACGAGGGGAAGACATGCCGATCCCATCGATTCTCTCATCGCCGGAATCGCAAAGCGAAGTGGAGAGACTGTGCTCACACGGAATGCGAAGGATTTTGCTGGAATCGAAGGCCTAAAGACCGAAACGTACTAGCATTCGACCTGCGGGACAAGATCAAGATAGAAAAGGTAGGCTTCGGAGGAATTGAATCCCCCGAGGCTCTTGGGTAGGAGGTGTTTTACGTGCCTGTTATGGGCTCGATGTGGACGCTGCTGCATCCGCAGCCGTCAGCGTGCTTTCCTCTTCGGAGCGATCCTCTGTAGAGCCGGGCTTCAAGCTTCTCGCCGTTCTTCTTCTCCCACTCGTCTACGGTGATACCGTACTTTTTCTGTATCCTGTCTCGGTACCATTCGGGTATGACGTTGAACGAGCAGAAGGGAATGATTCTCATGTCGGGTGTCAAGTAGTGGATGTCGCAGCGTTGTAGTCTCTCTTCGTCCTGGTTGTATTTGTCTTGGAAGTGCATCATTCCGAGGAACATGCTCTTGATGTGGAACTGTCCGACTGCGCTGTAGTCGTGTTTGAGCAAGGCTCCGACCAGCAGTTTTGCCAGGTTGAGTCCTGCGGGTTGTTTGTCCTTCTCGATGAAGCTGTTGAGTTTGCTGATGAACTTCGCCGCAACCAGATACTTGTTCGAGCCTGAGTTGAGTTCGTCGGTCTTTTCATCAAGATACTCGAAGAGACCCTTGAGGTCGACGAAGCTGGTTATGGGTACGAGGGATTTGGTGTTCTTGTCTTCGAATACGTAGGTTCCTGCGCCGCAGGCGAAGTGGATGGATAGTTCGTATTGTGGTCTCTTGGTGAACGCTTCAACGAAATGGGTGACCGGGGAGCAGCTTGGGACTGGGAACCATGCGTCTCGCGGGATCTCGCCGTTAGTCTGCTCCTCAATTCTCTCGATACAGTCGGGTATCGTGATTCGGTACTTTTCACGCTCTTGTTTCTTCATTCTTCCCGTGAGGGAGACTGGCTGGTAGCTGATGGCTCTGACAATGTCGATGTTGCGCTGTGCGAACCTGAGTATTCCGCCGAGTTCGTGATCGTTTATCGATTTGATGACTGTCGGGACGAGTACGACTCCGAGGTTGGCTTTGCGGCAGCTCTCAATGGTGTAGGGTGCTTCCCAGTGGTTCTTCGGATTAGTCTTGGGGCTGACTCCGTCGAAGCTCATGTAGAGGTTGCTTAGACCTGAGTCTCTGAGCTCCATTGCCAGGTTAGGGTTGAGTGCTAGATTGATTCCGTTGGTGTTCAGCTGGATGTGGTCTACGCCTTCTTCCTTGATGACTTTCACGATCTCCGGGAGTTCGGGGCGTAAAGTGGGCTCTCCACCGGTTATCTGGAGACTGTTTCCTGGAACGGGTCTCTCGGCCTTTAGGGCACGGACCATTTCGCGGACTTGGTCCATGCTGGGCTCGTATACGTAGGCTCCTTCCAGACCCTTCTTCACGTAGAAGAAGCAGTACCAGCATGTAAGGTCGCATCGGTTGGTAACTATGATGTTCGCTAATCCAGTATGGCTGAGGTGGTTTGAGCATAGACCACAGTTGGCTGGGCATGCGCAGCTCTCGATTGGGACGTTTGGAGCATGAGTTCCCTTTCCATCGCTCCAATAGGTCGCGAACTTCTGATACATGTCGTATGATCCAAAGTAAAGCTCCTCTGTCTCACCGTGTTCTGGGCAGGTTTTGGTCATGAAGACTTTGCCTTCTCGCGCGAAGACGGTGCTGGGTAGGATACGGTTGCATTCTGGACAGATGCTCTGGGTTCGACGGATGAACTGTCCTATCTGCTTAGGCTGAGGCAGTAGTGCCTCTGGTAGCTCGATTTCAAGAAGTGCCATTCATACCACTCTGAGTAGTGAATACCCAAGGTCGCATGGATATTAAGCCTTCTGGCACCAATTCGAAGGTGAAATAGGGTAACAGCAAAGGGGGTCGCCATGTGCCAGTACCAGGGTCTCTAAGAAGAATGCCCATCGACGAGGATCAAATCGCAGAACTCCTCTCACACCAATTCAACCTACCAAGGGAACAGACTCAAGCATACCTTAAGCTCCTTGATACCTCAGACCTTACGCTCGAAGAGCTAGCGAAAGAGGTCAAGCTTTCTGAAGGAGAGGCGAGAACGCTCGTGGCAAGCATGCTTGAGAGGGGACTAATAATCGAAGCGACGGGGACCCCAAAGAGATACACTCCACTGCATCCCCGGATGACCTTGACCAACCTTTTCAAGGTCTATGAGAAAGAACTGGTCCAGTCGCTCCGGGACAGGAGAGCTATTGTTGACAGGGTAGTGAATCTCCTCATCCCAGTGTACGAGGAACGGAAACCGAATAATACAAGAACGAAAGCTTAGCTGGTCTGTTCCGCCGGCTGCTGGGGCAACGGGTTGGAACTGTAACGTTTCTTGTCCTTGCTATTCTCAAGAATGTCCGCGAAGGGTTCACTATCATCTTCCTTCTCCTTGTCCCCTTCCACCGTTTGAGTGTCAACGGTTTCCATCGGGGTCTCGGCCTTCTCCGTGGGCTCTTGGGATGAGGTCTGGGACTGCTCCACCGCGTTGACTTCTGATTCTGGGACAGGCTTTTCGACCAACATAGGGGGCTGAGAGGCTTCCGACGTTACTTCGCTCTCAGGAGACTCTGGTGCACCTAGCACTTCCTCGCTGGTCGTTTCGTCGGTGGGGACGCTGGATATCTGTCTCTCGTGTGGAATAATTGGACGCGCGTCTTTAACCCCGTAGAACTTGTCGGTGAAGTACGAGTAGACGTCGATAGCTTGAGCAGCGGGATGCGCTGGAAAGTCGTCCTTCAGATTGCACAGGGCACAGAGGACAGTCGCATGCCCTGTGTCCTTGGCAATGGTTACTCTAACAGCCTCTTCTCCGCATCGCGGGCAAACAAACACAGTAGGGAGCTTCTTCTTGACGATGCGGATTACTCGTCTTCTTCTTCTCCCCAATGGCTAGGACTCTGCCCTGTTAGGGGTCTGGATTCAATATTTACCTTTGGGCGAGCGTCCCAACAGCCCATCTCTGATATAGCCATGTTTGAACGGCGAGTGAGAAGGGCGTTTGAGAGTTTGAGAGGCATGTTCAACGATTCAGAGGAAAAACTGTTGAAAAAATGTGCGCTGGGCAGAATCTGCACAATAGACGCACATGGGTACCCTCATTGCGTGCGGGTTGATTTCTTGTATCGTGGAGGCTTGGTATACGTTGGAAGCAAGGTTCCAAGACTCTGGCATGGATACATTTCTGAAAATCCCAAAGTCGCGTTTGAGATAGATGTCTATGAACGCGGAGACGATGGGCTTTTCGATTTTCGAGGACTGATGCTCAAAGGCGAAGCTCACCGAGTCGCAAAATCTGAAGAGAGAAGGAAAGCAGTGAAGTTGTTGCAAGACAGACATCCAGGAGCTCCGTTTGGCGACAATCCGATAGTTGTGCGCATAATTCCGAGAAAGCGATACCGATGGGGACCTTGGAACAAAATCGCGTAGACATGTCCTGGACCAGACAAAATGAGTTGCCAAAACCTGCAACAAAATTTACCTTTGGTTCGACGTTCCTGGCCAACACTTGGACTATGAGTAATCAGGGGATTCGACCCCCGCATATCTAACTGATCGGTTCAAATCTCCATCGGGTTGGATTCCCGCGAATTTTGTTAGAAGACTCGACGAGCCCGAAAATGACTCGAGGCTGGACGGCGTAGATGGGGTCTGCAGAATATGAGTCCAAGTCCGAACCGTATTTTTTCTTGTACACATCTCTAACCTGCTGCCGCATACTAGAATTCCTGAGCTCTTTTGCTAGACCTTCCATGATAACTGCTTCACCTGCTCCTTCTGGGCAAATTACGCAACTTGGATTCTTCTTTAGGTTACGGGATTTTCGTGACTGTCGCCCCGTACTGAAGTAGAACTTGTTACTCAGCCAAATGCCCCACACAGGCATGACGTGAGGTCTCCCATCTTCTCGGGTAGTCGCCACCCAGTAATTGTGCGCTGTCGACAAACGCCCATCTGCCCAGGCCCAAGACAATGCCTTCCAACTTTCTTGAAACATCATGCCATAACCCGGCATGAGAGGTCGACTAGCATGCGGGCTAGATCTTCGCTTCTTTTCTGTCAAAACAAGTGATTCCTGGCAAGGCTAACTGTCGGGCCTAGATTTAGAACTAATTGTCAAACTCTGCTCATAGGGTAGGGCTGAAATAAGCAGCCGCGACCCGGTTCCCATCCCTAATCGGCGAAACCCTATGGCTCAGCTAAGACAAGTCCCCCGCGAGATTCACAAGCACATCCGCGCTCGGAGCTACATTGGAGGCTCCGCCCTCGGAGTCTCAGATGGGCTTGTGACTAATCTCGCATTCCTCAGCGGGTTCGCAGCGATCGAGTCAAACATCCATCTCGTACGCATAGCTGGAGTAGCCTCAATGCTAGCGGGAGCGATCAGCATGTTCTTCAGCGGCATCCTTGCTGGACGATCTGAGTACGAGCTCTTCCAGGCTGACAAGAAGCGCGAAGCAGGCGAGATTGAAGAGGAGCCTGAAGAGGAGAAGGGAGAGTTGAGAGACTTCTACATCGCGAAGGGCCTGACTTTGGAAGAAGCTGAGAGGATCGTCGGACGAATCGCTTCAAACAAGGAAAAGTTTCTCGAGGATATTCTGATGCACGAGCTTCACGTTCATCAGACGAGACTGTCGAATCCGATCAAGATGGGGGGAGTAATCGGACTGTCTTTCCTGGTTGGCGCCTTAATTCCTCTGGCTCCTTTTCTCTTTATCTCCACATCGACAGCCTCGTTGGTCGTCTCAGCTCTGATATCGCCCCTGTTTCTTTTCTCTGTGGGTGCTTGGAAAGGGCGTGTTGTTGGAAGGAAATTGTGGAGGAGTGGGCTGGAGACCTTGCTCATAGGCGTAGCAGCTGCAGGGATTTTGTACCTAATCGGTGGAGCGATCGGATTTTTCTAGATTGAGTGCAGAGCTAGTCGACCGTGTCTTTTGGACCGTTCCTTTGTGTGCTAACCTCACGACTCTTGGTCCGGGAATATTTTCCTGTCCGCCCATATACTTCTTGAGAACTTCGGGTATCTGAATGGTCCCGTCAGGTTTTTGGTAATTCTCAAGAATCGCAACTATCGCTCGTTCGGTTGCGACGAGAGTGCTGTTTAGCGTGTGAAGGTACTTGGTCGGCTCGCTAGGCTTTTCCCTATAGCGAATCCTTGACCTTACCGCCTGGTAGCTAGTGCAATTGCTGCAAGAAGCCATCTCCCTGTACTTTCCCTGCCCAGGTAGCCATGCTTCAAGATCGTATTTCTTCGCGGCCACAGTTCCCAAGTCGCCAGTACAAACATTCACAATCCGGTAGGGCATCTTCAGGGTCTGCCAGAATTCTTCCAGGTTCCGCAGCAATTCTTCGTGCAGATTCCAAGAATCTTCCGGACCTGAGTAGATGAACTGCTCTACCTTCTCGAACTGGTGGACCCGGAATATTCCTTTCGTGTCCCTACCGTGGGCTCCTGCCTCCTTTCTGAAGCATGGACTCACAGCAGCATAGTGGAGGGGAAGCTTTGCACCGTCAACAATCTCGTCCATGTGAAATGCCAAGAGAGCATGCTCTGCGGTCGCCAAGAGGTAAAGATCTTCACCTTCCACCTTGTAGATCACATCTTCAAAATCAGCAAGGGCGACCGCGCCGGCGATGACATTTCTATGGAGAAGGTAAGGTGGCTGGAATAGCTCGAAACCCTTGCCAACGATAAAGTCCAGGCCATAGTGTATCAGAGCAATATTCAGCCGGACCAAATCATCTCGTAGATAGTAGAATCGCGCACCGGCAACTTGTCCTGCCTTCTCCACATCAATCAGATCATGCTTCAAGCCGAGATCAATATGATCGAGCGGTTTGAAGTGAAAGCTTGGAATCGCTCCCCACTTTTTCACTTCCACGTTGTCATTTTCGTCCTTGCCAACTGGGACTGACTCATGCACGAGGTTTGGAAGGTTGAGTAGAATCTGGTCGGCTTGCTGTTTGTAATTGTCAACTCTGGCTTCGATCGCTTTGATATGATCCGGAATCGCCTCAGCCTCTTTCAACAGAGCCGAAACATCCTGGCCCTTCTTTCTCGCAGACGCGATACTCTGCGTGATCTCGTTTCTTCTCTTCCTGAGATGGTCCGCCTCAGCCTGCTCTCTGCGCCAGTCCGCGTCGAGCTGCAGAAGTCTGTCAAGCTCGCTAATCTTTTCAGGCATGCCTCTGTGACGAAGATTCTCCCTGACTTTCTCCGGTGATTCTCGAACAAGCCGAATATCTAGCAAGGCTCTTTCTTCAGACTCTCTTCGTTTCTGTATGGGTAGAAAAAGAGATTTTCCCAGCAAAGCACGTTCTTTTAAGCCAAGATTTTTCTACGTCAGGGGCAGCGACGACTCTGTCTTGCAGACTCATCAGCACGATGTCGTCTACTACGGCGTCGTCAATCTTGTCGACAACAACTACATCATGGGTGCTGTCGACGTCTGGCGCTGTCGAGGCTGCGACCAGCTCTTCTGCGAGGATAAGAGGTATGGTATGACTGACCTCGCGCCGGAAGTGGGTCTGCCGAAGATTGAGCCGGATACTCAATGGGCCGCGCTCATCTGTACTCGAGACAAGGGGTCCAACTGGACCCTAACCCAGGTGAAGCCTGGAATGACAATCGCTCATTCTTGCACGCCTGACACGAAGGTCGAACTAACTGTCGGGCCGAGTTACGATCTGGAAGCAGGGCCGGCAAGTGGAATAGGCAACCATCGGATAATAGTCATTGAGAAATTCGTAAACCTCGCCGTCGATGTCCAGACCGGCCGGAAGCATACAACCACAACCAATGCATACCAAGCACTGGGAAAGCCGTTCAGCTTCACACCCCCGCTTTCAGCGACAACCATCGCGCCCTCAAAGTACAACATTCTAAACCTCACATCACTCCTCTTTCTCGCAACAACAGTTTGGAGCATTGTCCTCGCAGTAACGTCCGCCGGATTACCCCAGTCACTAGCAACCGAACTGAGAATTCTATTCGCACTTGTGGCCGCCGGAACCCTAGGCAGCACTTACATGCTATCCAAGAGAAGACTCTGGAGTCCACTTTTGGGACTTGGAGTCGCAGCAATCGGCCTAGTCATTTACGCGGACGCTAAGATCGGAGCTGGGTTCAGCGTCGCAGACTATGCCCTATCGCTTCTTCTCTTAGCTGACATTGCCGCTGGATGGTTGGCCCGGGAGCGGATCAAGGGATTGATTGAGAAACAGTGGCACCCGCTCGACATGCCCGCCTACGGGTGAGACTTTGAGCAAGACGACGAACCCGTTTCGGAGAGAAGAGGATCCTACGCTTGAGTATGAGATGGATGTGTTCATAGATCAGATGGACGAGGCCAGCGGTGTTGGAGGCGGTGTCGCAAACTTCCTAACAGGGTACACGATCTATAAAGGCGAAAAGTATCCGTTCGAGGCCGTGGCCTACGGACGCATCGGCGGCCAGAACGTGATGCCAACACTAACACCTGACTCTGTCCAGAGACTTGAGAGCCTCCACGTGGACATGGAACTCTTCACTGCTCGGCTGCAACGCAAACTTGTCGAGGGCGAGCTAACTGTCAATATTCCAGAGGGAGCAACTCCTCCCGAATAGATTGTACCGGTTCGAATCCGATTCTTACGAGCCGATTGGAATAAGCTGTTCGCCGTCGTAGTATGCTTTCAGATTGCAATACTCGCACCATGCGCCGACGCGGCTGTCAGCTTTGTCTGAATAGTACACGTTTAGCTGGGGCTGACCGCATCTGGGACATGGGTAGTTAGGAACCTTCTCCAGAGCGATCTCCCCGTGATCGGGAGAGGCGCGGGGACGCTCATAACCAGGAGACGACACCAAAACTAAACGGTGTCCTCGTCCCGATGAGACCTGATCGGGACATCGACTGAGTTCTTAGAGTGTCAGAAATCGGGGGCTCTACGTTGGATTTTGCGTCCCGTTTTCCTAACCGTATTTAAAGCGGCTGTTACCTTGATCTTTCGGGATGAGTAACAGGTAGGGAATAGTCCCTGGGAGCGAACTCATTCCTTGAAGGTCAAAGCGAATGAGTCAGTGCATGGTTGTCTGCCGTGACTGTGGTCAAGAAATACTCAAGGCGGACAGCATTCAACGGACGCCGCACGGGAGACTAATCTGCGACGATTGCGCACAAGAGAGTTACACCGACGTGCCATTAAGTTAGGAGATGATTAACACGGAAAACATTACAATACAGATCCTGTACGGACTGGTCGCCGTAACTATTTCATTTCTAGCCATTGTACGCCAGGCGGGCGTCAAGCCTCTGTCTTCTCTGATAACCAGTTCTCTCAAACTTTCAGCGGCAAAACCCAGAAGACCTCGGACCTCAGTAAGGACTGAAAGAATCCGCGCCAGGTCGCGATCCAAGTCACGTGGAAGGACGATGGTACAGTCTTCCAGAATTAGAAAGGCTCGAAGAAGATTGCGGTCCAAGCCTCGGGGAGACACATTGTTGAAGCCGATTGCAGTGACAAGCGACACGCCGATGGTGGCTGCCTTCGCTCATGAGGCAGTTCCTTCCTGTCCAACCTGCGGTCTTCAGGCTCCCGAAGCCCTTCTGATGGAACATTTTCAGGCAAGTCCCTCTCATGAGCAGGGAACACCTCAGCCGCTGCCGATCATGTTAGACGACCCGGTCCTAGCAGAGTCGAATCTCGCATCGTCCGAAGAGGATTCAAGAAACTCGATGAGGAATCTCTTGCAGATGCTCGTCCCACCTCGAGCTTTTGGCCTTCGACATCAACATAGGACCGTTAATCCACTTTCCCACGTGATCCAGACGCTTGAAGAGTCGCGGAGTGGCGTAATCCACCCACTATAGTGGCAAGTGAAGGATCACTATTTCGTCTGGACTTCCAGAGTCATCAGCTTAGGTTGAGGCCGTGCGAAAGCAGTGGAGTGTCGGATGTAGGCGGATGGATCTCGCAGCCTCTTCCTCTCACACAGGGTCTCCAGAAACTTTATCGCCTTTCCTGCAGGGTCAAGCCTCTTCATCTCTAGATATCCTGAGTCCACCGCGCCGTTGAGAATATCTTCTCCTCTAGGAGTACGGGTCAGTACCGTGCTCCACCCGGCGGCGGATCCTATGGCCCCGACCGCTATGTCTGCCAGTTCCGCAGAATAGTCAACGCAGATATTGCATTCCTCCCGAGCGGCGTGAGCAAGAACCTCGACCGGCTCATCGATCGCCAGCCTATCGCCGGTATAAACGAGCAGCCGGTTCTTCTTGATATTGACCTTCGTAACCGTCCCGAGATCAATCCCCCTCGTCCCCTGAACGTAGTCGACCATCATCTTCTGATAATCGAACACTTTCGAACAGAACAGTCCAATAGTGAATACCAAGTTACGGCCGAGCTTTGGCGCGGCAATCCAGTGAGTATTCATGCGCCAGAAACCCTGCAACTCGCAGGGCAGCCCTACCAAGGCTAACCTCTCCTCCTGGAAGTTTACCACCGACCTGTTCGGCACGGCGATCTCTGCCATTCCACCAATCTGGCCACCGGGTGTATACTCGGAGCCAGCATTATCGATTAGTTCTTGTCTCGTGCGAGCTACTTTCGGAGCGGGTTTCCAGGGTTCGCGAGATGTGAAGCCTGATACCAGCGCATAGTCGATGATCTTCTGCTCAAGCGCATAGAGCATCAGCGCGCTAACCGCGCCACCATCCTGGGCATTCGCAATAATCTCAGGATCCTTCGCTCGGACCGAGTATGATCCGATGTGCACTCCTAGAATCGCCTCGTCAGCTGTGCGTTCTCTCCCGAAGACCTGACGCTCGATCTCCGCCACCGGAAGCTCGATGCGGGGACAGCTGTAGTAGCAGACCTGGCAGGCAGCACACGTACCTCTCATGATCGGCTCTTCGTTATCGCTGTGGAAGAGAATATCGATGGGGCAGGAGGCGATGCAGGCTCCGCAATACATGCAGATCCCCTTGTGCACAACCTCGGCGATCAGGTTGCCGAAGATCTTCAATCTAATCGGACGAGCCTTCCAGCCCTCTCCCTCCGCACTAGGCTTCAACGTCTGCGGAGGCGTCACGACTTGAGTCATGTCTAGTGCTCCTGCTTCGGAACCTGTGAGGCTCCCCTCAGACCGTCGACACTGAAGACATACTTGTCATCCTTCTTCACCGGCGGCTTAGCCAACCTCTCCGGCGACCATACAAGCCGGTCCCGAGTATACTCCGCTATATCGTACTCGACCGTCTCCTCCAGCGCAAACTCAGGACAGTAATCGGTGCAGTTGTGGGCTGTGACGTTGCCTGCCACGTAAGACTCATCGCCTTCGATTGAAAGATTTACGACTGGCTGATTTTCCACATTGGCGGATGATATGCTCCGGATTGGCGCGTATACGTAGTCGCCGTCGATTTCGAAATGGGAGAAGGTCTTCTCCCTGTTGTCTTTCACTTCAACCCTCATGAGTTCGGCCATCTTGGTTACGAATCTCCCTCGAACCGATATGACGTATGCTAGCTTCCGGTCTTGATGTTGAGTCGAGGAGACCTGTCCGACTATTCCCGTTCGAAAGAGTGCTTGTTGCAACTGAAACGCGAGAGTTCGGGAAACTGTAACGTATTCCCAAAAGAGTGATCGGTTGCCTTTTGTGGGGTTGTGGAGGTAACCGTCGCCTCTCCAAGCTCCGATGATGGTCTCTCGCTGCTTTGCCTCGGGGGCGAACATCACCCAGTCGGGAAGGTTCTTGTTCTCTGCTCCCCGTCCGAAGTTCTCAAAGAATTGTGTGGCCACAACCGAATGTAAGAGGACGTGGGTTGAATGATGAATGGTTGATCTCCTTGTTCTACGTCCGAAGAACTTCTCGAGGAGGTTCGACACGTCGTTAATGTAGTTGGTCTCATCTTCAGCGAAGGCAAAACCTACGGTCCTCTTGACAACATATCCTTCAGCGAGATAGTACCCGATTAGCCTGAAGAGATCGGGCTCAGTCTTCATCTTCAGCCTTCTTGTTAAGCGTCTGCCAGTATTTGCCTGACCGACCGTCACGTCTTGTTCATAGGAATCAATGTCACGGGTTTCCTTTGGAATCGGGAAGGTTACATAGTCCCCTTTCTTCAACTCCTTCGGAGTTTTCCACTCAAGTCCCACAGGTTTCTTCTGCAGTCTTCCTTTCTTAACAACGGACCTCGTCGATACGAGCAACGGGTGGTCCTCGGTGACCCTTAGCGCAGAGGGAGCTCCTAGAGGCCTAATGGAGTATAGTCTTCCAGAATAATTGCTCGTAATGACCTGACGCACTGGCCGGTACTGTCCGGTGTGGGTGAGAACTCGGTCTCCGGATCGTATTTGGCTGATGGGTCTTACAGACGGGTTCGTAGTGACAATTGTGTCTGGAGTCACGCAGAAGTGGCAGAAGCAACAACGTCCGTAGAAGTATTCTGGGAACCATCGGTCTCCGCGTTGGACGATTGTGATGCATTTCTCGGGACATATCCATGCGCATATTCCGCAGCCGGTGCATCTGTCGAGATGGAGTAGGTGTCTTCCTCGGTATCCTTTCTCGACCGCGTATCGTTGTTGTGGAAACTTTAGCGTGTAGGGTTTGTGGAATAGGTGGCGGAGTCCTGTTGTGTAGGCGAGCAGGCTGTTGACAGCGCCGCGGGCTTTTCCTATGATTGGTGCCATGAGTCTACCTGTCGGCCTCCACGGGCCAATAGTCTATGCTCCACCAAGAGGTCGGCATGTCCGCCAGACGGACCCCTTCTAGTACTGCTGAGATCGCGGCCATGTTTCGGTAGGAGCCTGTGATATAGCGGGCGCGGTAGGGCTTGTCGCCGCCTTCGCCGATCATGTAGAAGCTGCATTCTCCTCGGGCCGATTCGACTCTGCCGTATGCTTCGCCTCGTGGAACAACTATGGGGGCTTTTCGTCTGACTGGTCCTGAGGGTAGTTTCTTCAAGATCTGCCGGATTAGCTGGCTGCTCTCGCGCATCTCATCGACGTGAACCATGACTCGGGAATAAGAGTCGCCGTCAGGCCGAGTATGAACCTTGAAGTCGAGTTCTCCATACGCAGCATAAGGCTCGTCTTTGCGAAGATCTGCATCGACGCCCGATCCCCGCAGAGTCGGGCCGGTTGTGCCTAGCTCGATCGCTTTCTGTCTGGAGAGTACGCCCACACCTTTGGCTCGGGATGTGAACAGCGGGTTCTTGAAGAAAATGTTCTCGTACTCGTCGAGACGCTTCTCGAAATATTCTGTCCGTTTGATGGCTTCCTCGGCAAAACCCTGAGGGAGATCTCTCCTGACCCCGCCCGGGACCAGATATGAGTATGTTATGCGGGCTCCGGTCAGACTCTCGGCGAGATCGATGAAGAGTTCGCGATCACCTAGTGGCCACATGAACATTGTGGTATGACCCAGGAACACGCCGTAGATGGAGAGCCAGTAGAGGTGGCTCATGATCCTGTTCATTTCGTTCAGTAGACATCGAAGGTACTGTCCGCGCGCTGGAGGCTCCACCCCCTGCAGCTCTTCGATGGCCCTTACCCAGGCATGATTCAGGTTAGACGCATCGATGATCGATGGGCGCTCGATGACCGGTATGCTTCGGATGATGTTCCGCAGCTCGATTATCTTCTCGATTCCACGGTGAACGTAGCCGGGGTCCGGCTGGGCGTTGAGGATGATGTCTCCGTCAAGCTCGACGATGAGTCTCATATGGCCGGAGCCCGAATGCTGGGGACCGACACTGAGAGTAAGGGTCTGAGCTCCCGGCTCGTCCGGGCTGGGCGATCCCAGGGTATTCTCCTGTGTAGGCTTGTCGGTAGTTGTCAAGCTTGCTCAGTCTGTGGGGAATCTGACTTCCTTACGCATGGGTGGCGGTCCGTCCCAGTTGTCGTTGAGAAACAGCTTCTCTGGCCTCGGGTGACCTTCGAATTGAAGTCCAAACATTTCGATGGATTCGCGTTCAAAGTTCTCGACCCCTGGCCAGATTTTGACTAGTGACGTTGCCTTCGGGGAGTTTCTAGGCACTGATTCCTTTAGGTTGATGAGTATATCTCGCTGGTCAGGGTTCGTGGCTGAGGACAGGTGGTAGACGATTTCGAAGCGTGATTCCCTGTTGTAATCCACCGCGGAAACTCCTGTTGGATGGTCGAATGCCAACTTGTCTCGGAGGAAGAGCGCTACGTCAACAATCTTCTCGGGAGCGACTGTGACGTTTATTCGTGATCGACGGATCGCTGTTGCGTCCTTGATGTCGTTGGGGAAGTTCTCTTTTAGGATCTTGATGAGATAGTCTTCTCTCTCGTGGGAGAGGTTCAACTCTGAGGATACACCTTGGAGCTTCGGATTTTTTCCTGAAGCATGATGATTCCATGTTCGAGGGCTTCTGGTCTTGGTGGGCATCCTGGAACATAGACATCCACGGGCAGGAACTCGTGGGCGCCGTTGACGATGCTGTATGAGTCGTGGAAGAGTCCTCCTGAGATGGCGCAGTCGCCCATCGCGATCACATAACGGGGAATTGCCATCTGGTCGTAGATCATGCGCAGCCTCTTCGCCATCTTCTTCGTGATTGTTCCTTCTATGACGATAAGATCGGACTGTCGAAGCGATCCATACGGGAGAACACCGAAGCGTTCGAGGTCATGGCGGGCACCGCTGGCCGCCCCAAACTCGGCGCTACAGCAAGCGGTTGTAATATTCACAGGCCATAGAGAGTACATCCTCGCCCAGTTGATCACGTTCCTGATGGGTTCGGTGTCTATGACTTTATGTACGATGTCGCTGAGCTTTCCGACCCACACGTTCAGAGAATCTGCGAGCAATTCTATTGGGTCGTCGGATTGCACAGGCTTCTGAGCCGACATTCGTCTTCATCTACTAGTAATTCTGGGTCCGTCCCTATTTATCCGCATCTTCGGACTGGGTGCTGATTGAGTAGGACAGATGATCTCCGGGCCCTGGTGATAAGGGCGTTGGCTAGATTGTCTGTAGCAGAACCTCTGCTGAGCGCCTCTGGACGAGGTTCTCTTGACGATTCTTTCGACTAGGCTACTTCGACAATTCGGCCCGTGTGCGACTGGTACTGGTATCGTATGATCCTCTTAACACAATCACCGTTGAGGCATTGGTAGACTCGGTCGCCGTTAGCGAATAGTTCTCGCATGACCATTGGCTTGCTACACCCTACGCATCGGAATGCTCCGCTCCGTCTCTCGTCGAGAAGGAGTCGAAGATCGATCGCTCGAGTATCGGCTTCCTTCTTCAAGTACTGCCGATATGCTAGGCTGAGGGTCTGCCAATAATCCACATTCTCAGGGGTTGTTTCATACTCGAAGCTTCGCCCAGCGACCACTGGAGGCTTGTACCCTTCTGCCACGAAGACTGGATTCTTGGAGTATGGAACTTTGATTCTGGGTTGCCCTGTGTGAATGTCCGAATGGCCTGTATGAGCAGCAGTGTGAGCGGCCACGGCCCTTCGGTGAAGTCGATCTGAAATGCGCTACTTCTTTCTGCTGGTACGCGGCTTCTCAGTCGAGAGGACTGGCACAGGTAGCGGAATTTCTGTTACTCCCCTTGAGGTGACGGAGAAGGTTACCCAGTAGGTTTCGTGGGGAGCACCTTTCATCTTTCGGACCCTGAACTGTTTGACGAGTAATCCTCTGTCGGCGAATCCAGGGTTGAATCTGATGTCGAGAATACCGTCAACCACGTAGAAGAGGAGATCGTCCAAATCCGCATATGCGCGGAGGGGCGTGTGGTGAGAACAGAAGAAGGGCACAAGTTTCTCCTTTGGACCCTTTGCTCTCCAAGACTTCACGCCATCCAGCATGTTGAATATGAGCGGACGATCCTCTTGGACCAGAGTGAACATTTCAGTTAGGGAGTCAACAAATACCGCTCCCCGACCAAACATCTTCATCTCGTCCATCATGTTGAAGAGCGCGCTTGTTACTGAGTGAAGATCTCTAGGATCTTTCACATAATGAACGTGGGGTGGAACTTGTGTGGGTTCCATTCGGAATGAGAAACAATCCAGAAATTTCAACTGTCCTGATGATAGAAAGGGTATGATGTCCCAGCCGAAGGCATCCATATCCTGCTCAACGGCGATAGGTGGCCCTTCGAAGTTTACGTAGATACAGGGCTCTTTACGTTTCTTCAAGATATTGTAAAAAAGCTCGCCCATAAGAACGGACTTGCCCGTGCCTAATTCTCCCGCGAGGATCATCATAGTGTTCCTCGGGATCCCCTTAGGCAGAACCCTGTCGAGGGCTTCGATCCCGGTTTCGAGTAGTGCAGGCAAATTCAGGTTCGTCCCATTGAAACTCCGCTTCGAGTCAATAGAAGATAAATGATGTTTTACCCTTGCTTCGACTCACAATGATGTTACCCGAGCACCAATTCGGCTTAGACTCAACAAAGCCTATACAGTTATTCGTGCATAGGCAATCCACTTGAAGAAATTACGGTGATTATTACTGAATTCTTGCCGCGATGGTCCGGATGAATGACCGGTCTAGCGCTCCAGTCTCGTAGAGGTTCACCATTGTATTCGTGCTTGCCTCGCCAGAGAGGCGCCCTTGGTCTCCACGGACGTGCCGCCATTTCAGCTCAGTATGTCCGCTCTTCGAATTGTAGATTATTCCAAGGACATAGTTCACCTTCACAAAGCTGATGTCGTTCACCCTACCGAGAGTAACCTTGTCCTCTGCTTCGACATACATCGTTCCAAGATCTCTCGACCTTTCCGGAAAAACCTGCGCATCTAACTGATAGTCGTTCGGAATGAATGACCTACATGTACTAGTGATCATGAATCTTCGAAATGCCTCAAGTGAACATGTAGTCTCAAGCTTTGGCAATATTCGCCACGCCCGAAAGGGTTGGTCTCCATGATATTGGAAGCCAATGAAACTAATAACCTCATGCCCTAGAAGAATCCAGTTCTACTAAATCGGCTCAAAAGCCTAGGTTAGAGCAGGCTAATACAGTCCTCTTTCTCATCACCTTCCCCATAAGAGGGTCCAGCCGCGTCATTCAAATTCACGGGGTATTGCTAGGAATGGCCATCCTCGTCAGGGTCCCACCTCAGATCCTAGAAGACCTCGTCGCG
>MNHO01000030.1 GCA_001919285.1 archaeon 13_1_40CM_2_52_13 | reverse complement strand
CTCGGCATCGGCGCCGCTGGTAACGTCCAGCTTGACAACCCGCAGGTCGTCCAGATCACCCAGGGCCTTGGCCACGGCGTCGGGGTCCCGACCGGTGCCCACCACCGCGTGGCCGGCGGCCAGGGCGGCTTTGACGAAATCGACGCCCATGCCGCGGCTGGCCCCAGTAATGAACCAGATCTTCCTGTTAGTCATGGTATCCTTGACCACTCAACCCAATCTCCATCATTTGACCAAGGCTCAATCAACTCTAGCATATATCTGCACAAACGTGGGTCCAACCAGTCAGGTAATTTTAGCGAATTCGCAAGGATTCCGAACCGGGAAAATGGATTCGCTTAAAATTTCAAGTGAATCCGGATGCATCAACTGTCTAGGAAGAAAGGACCTCCCACGCCCGACGAACTCAGGACGGTACTTCAGGCTGCTGACCTCAGGCTAAAGCATCTGTTGCACTGATGGCGTTCTGCGCTATTACTAGCGGAACCGGGTCCTATTACATGTGTGATACGCGAATTAGTCAACTTAATGGAACTGAGTTTTGGTACTTGATGAACCGTCGGGACTTCTTGAATGTATTCCGTTGTCTTGTAGTTTGATTGCGAGTTCTTGTTCCATTCGTGAGGGGCTGGACTGTAGTCGTTCGCGCCATTCGCTTCGCTGACTCGACATCTGTAGGGTTGAGCTATCTGTCGGCTATTGCTCAGACTCGAGAGCGAAACTGTTATTCGCATCTCGGTTATGGGGCCACCCACAACTATTTTCTGTTCAAACGAGAGTGCCAGCCCAAGTTCTCCTATTGAGAAATTTCTACTACTAAACGCAATTTGGAAGGATCAAATACCGCTTCGTTAGGAACTGTTTCATTTGATACTGAATAGTCGTTCAGTTCGTTGGGCTTGACCTCTTGCCAGCAGTTCTTCTTGAGAAGCTGGACTAGAATTGGAAGACACCATGTCTCTTCGAATCCCAGCTCCTCCAAATCAAAATCTATGTGAACTCGTTTGGGAAGATCTGAGAGGAATACTGGAACATGTGCTTTGGTGAGAAATCTAGCCACCGGCTTTCCATCGACGATAACGGGTTTCTTGAATATTGTCAAAAATCTATAGTGGAAGCGACTAGCATGCACCCCATTCAATCTCTTGATAGGCTCGTAATCGTTAGTCTTGACAAAGGATATCGGGACTCTTTGGCTTCTACCTCGAATGGATAGGGTAAGGTAGCTAAGCCCGGTCTCTACTTTCCAGTAGAAGTAGTGGACGTCCCCGCTCTCGATGACCTTTCTGCTTGGCTTGCCTCTGACCCAGACCCTGTCCATTCTATGGTCGCTCGTCCTTCGTGTTCCTTCACATTGAAGCCCTCTAGAAGTGCTTCAGATGGGACCCCTCTCATCTCTTGCATAAGCTCTAATTTGTTGGCTATGTCTCGCAAACTCAACTCGGTTGCCTTGTCAGGCCCCATCATTGCTTCTAGTGCGGAAGAAGCTAGGATCTCATAACGTCTTTTTGCCATAAGATCTCGCTCGAGTGTCTGAGCGATGAAAAACGCCTGTTTTAGTTCAGAAATCGAGTGTCTAACTTCTCTAGGTGACCTAGCTAATTCTTTTGAAAGGTAGTTCACGACAGAAACTACCCTCTTGAACCGTTTTTCAACCAAGTCCTCCCAAATGTCGAATGTGGGAGTTACAGTGATGAGCATTGCCCGTCCAAACGAATCGGTTTCGTACAGTTCAAGACCCCTGCCGATTTCACAATAAGCACTCACCAGAGTTCTATTTGCGTAATTGATCAGTTTTGAAATCTGCAACATGCTTATTGGATGCGGTTCTCTCTGGTGAGCGATTTTGGAATAAAGTTGCCTTGTGAGACATGTTGCAAACGAATGAGTGAAGTCAATTGATGGTTTACCTGAGAAACCGGTCATCCGACGTTGACCGTCTATGGTGAAAGATGGGTCCGCGTACTTACCTGCCCGTGTGGCACGACCAATCTCTAACAGCAGTGAGGAGACTCTCTCACTCAACGGCACTCATTGTATGCAATGCATACAACGCATACATTAAGGTTTCGAATGATTATGAAGCTTAGACCTGTTTCACCTAGCAGCCCTTCTTTTGGATCAATAATATTCACTGATCTGGCAGAATAGGTATTGCATTAGTAATGGATCGCGATTTCGTTAGCTTAGTACCAGTAGCCAGTGGCATTTGCGCTTACTGGCATGTTGAAGATGCCAGAAGTTGAAACTGGGGTTGTGATGTTGACGTCGAAGACTTGGGCCGTGAACGATGCATGGGCGCCGGTCCATCAGTTTCCTGCTTTTCCGGATTCAGGAATCAAAGAGATATCTCACTGCAAAGTTTGCCTAAAAGGATCTTGCGCACGAATCTCGTGTTTGTTATTTGTCTATCATTTGGGGTGACAGCGATCATCCTGCTCGCTTCGTTTACCTTTCTGACGCCGAGTCAATACGGTACGCTCGCCGCAGGGATTTCGTTCTTCGGCGTTGTCCTATCGGTAGTGCTTTGGGCATATGGAAGAACCCGTGGGAGAGGGTCCCGATAGGAGATACGAACAAGGTCGTCAACGCTTAAGGGGTAGTTGAGGACGTTAGCATAGTGGGTTGGGTCTGTTTTGGCTGTGATTTGTGGTTTTAGGTTTGAGGTTAGGCCTGAGGATGAGGTTGTTGTGTTGGAGGCTGATCATCGTACTGTTCATGTCTGTGTGGACTGTCTTACATTGTTGACGGTTCATCGTCGTATTCATCATATGAAGGTGGAGAAGGTTATTGTTGAGATGGCTGAGCGTAGACCCGTGCTGGCTGAAGTGTCAATTGCGGAGTGAAGAGCGGCTGAGAACAGGCTGATCTAAACCCTGGTTCTAATAGCCAGAGGGGAGACACTCCTAGGTTGCGAAGAACCCGCTAGCTTGGACTCATTTCAGATTGTTGATCTTGGTCGTAGTGATTATTCCCCTTCTCGCCGTTTTCGTTCCGTGGGCGACTGGCTATCTTTCCATTGCACATGGGCTAGGGGGATTTCCTGCTCCTTGGAGAGAACTCGTGTTTCAGATTTGTCCCCTGGGTATAGCCTGCCCGCTATCTGGGTGCACCTGTAACGCTGGCAAGATTGTTCAGGTCAATATTGATTGGCTTTCTCTCGGCGTAGACATTCTATTCTACACGGCCATCGGGTATTCAATAGTTCTAGTCTTCTCTCGACTAAGACCATAGACTGTTCGCCCCCAAGAGTCTTCAACGGCTTTTCGGAAGGCGAGTGAGCGGCCAGCGTAGGATATATCAGGCATGCTTATAGTCGGGATAAGACTAGACGTGCATGGAAACTGAGACGTTTTGCCAAGCACCGTTCGTCGACCATTATTGCTGCTGATCCTGGCATTGGTTGGAGTATGGCTGACAAGCTTCACTACCGAGGTAGCCGGACAGTCTGCGAACTCTCCGGGATTAGCAAACTGCATCAAGCCGCCTACAGTTTCTGGAAATCTAAGTCTCAGTATTTGCACGTCGAAGATTCATTACAGTTTAGGCGAGACTGTTGCTTTTGTTGGAATCCTAACAAATACTGGTGACACCCCAGTCCAATTGTCAACAATGAGCTCTAGTGCTATCGTCTTCGACCGGGTGGATTCGCTTATACTTCGCGAAGCTGGGTTCGACTTCTGTACGCCGTCTACGAGCTGCCTGATTCCGGCTGAGCAGTCCCTGACCGTCTCGATTGCAAACTGGTTTACAGATGATCCACCTTTCCAGGCAAAACTCTCCGGACCCTACACAGCCTTCGCAGGTCTAACCGCATGTCCAACAAACGGGCCGTGTCTAGCGCCTGATTTTCTGTCCCTGAGAATCGTAGTCTCTGTCCCACAGAACTAGCGAACCAATCTTACGAGCGAACCCGTTCCAGCCGGGTCGTCCAGAGAGCACAATTCTGCGCGGAACACGAGTTTAGCTCGGTAGACCCGTGCTGGCTGAAGCGTAAAGAGATCAGGTCTTCTTGCCGTAGACAGGCAAGAGACCGAGAATACCTTAGCGATGCACCGCTTCTCTTCAATGGCAAGGTCCCTGTCCACATTAGCTGTAAGAAATGCCAGGCGTGGCTGGAGGGTTATGCGAAGGTTCTCGACGGCAGATTTACTGGCATCGTGGAGGTCGAGGCCGGCGTAAGAGAGAAGCCACCGGTCTTGGTCAAACGTGAAACGACCGCTCAGACTCTCAGAGCAGACTACGAGATGCGTCTCTCACATTTGCAAGAATCATGAGCCACAAGAAGACGAAATGGATGGATGTATACTGGGCGCCCGTCCATTACTATGGCAGAGCATTGGTCCGTCTCAGATGTGAGAAAAGATTGAAAATGAGACCAGGATGGGAAAGCGTTCGCCCCTTGACCCCTAAAGAGACTAGAGGACTCAGCTCGAATTTGCGAAAGGCCGAGCACAGTTTTTTCGGCTTGGGTCGTGGGATTGGCCCCTTCTCACAGGACGATGGGGCGTCTGACCATGACTAGATATCTGGACACGCTACGAAGAAGCCAACCCCATATGGCTGAAGTGAAGAGACGAGTCCAGTTCGGATGCCGTGAATCTTTACAACTGTATTCGTGAGCTTCTTGCCTGTGCGTAGTTGAAGGCGACTTGTTCGGCAACCTCCAAGAGTTCTTGCTCGTTATCGTAAATTATCTGTTTGACAGGTCCAATTGACAACACTCCTCCCTGAGACTCGTCTAGGATAGAGGACAGACCCAGGCCCTTCTCTAGGAGTATCACGTGTTTCCAAACAATTTCTGGATGCTTTGTCTGGACTTCTGTGAGTTCTGCGACCAGTCCATCTCTGACACCGGTCTTAGTGAACACGAACAGGTTGAGGTCTGAGAACATAACGAGTTCAAGGGTCTTTTGTCGCGGGACAGTCCTCTAAGGTCCGTTCCGTCCGCTCTGTCCCGGTCGGTCGAGAGAAAGGCGTCATAACCTAGCTCAGTCAGATTCCTTCTCAGCCGGATTAGCCTATTGAAATCCTTCTTGGTGCCATCGAGAGATCTGAAAGGCCCAAGAATGAAAATGTGGAGTTGGACAGCTTGTTTGGAACCGGCCGCTAGCAGGTTTGGGTCCCATCCGGCGCGCGGCTAAGGTTACAATTATGTAACGCAAGTATCGGTATTGTAACTTTATATCCTTCACTCGTACTAAAGATTACTAGCGATGTATGGATGAAGTCACTAGGTAAGCCTCCAGAAATACGCGACGAGGCTAAACGGATTCTCGAAGCGATCTCGGACCCGGAAAGGTACGCGATCATGCTCACCATGGCACGCCATGGAGAGGGAGTCTCATTCTCGCAACTCGCCAGTGCCTTTAGAGCCAACCATAACACGCTCAGCAGACACCTGAAAACATTGACACACGCCACCCTCGTATGGAACTTTTACGAGAGACGGGAAGGCAAGGACCACTCCTTCTACAAGCTATCAGCCATGGGCAAAAAACTCCTCTCATCGCTGAAGCCTGAGCTAGAAGTAACGGCGCAAAGATCCGCAACCCGAAACGCTCCAGTCTCTGCTTAGTTTATGATCGAGATGGACGGCTCCGTTGGGTAGCGTGGGCCTTCAACCAAGATGCCTCGACGAGGACGGGGTTTGTCGAAGTAAGAATCTCTCCAGGTAGGAGTACTCTCACTTTTCCGCGTTCAGGAGGACTTGCAACGACAGCCGCGGCATGGGCTGATAGACCGTTGGAGCCAAGCTTCACGAATCGTTCAGGGACAAAGCCTGCAACGATTCTCATATCGGGAGCTGACAATTCAAAGTGTATGCTTCTCTCTTCAGGGGACATACCTGGCTTGACGTCACACGCTATCCACATTCGCTGTTCAATCCTGAAAATCATTGAACGTAATCTCCAACAACAGAAGAAGTTGTTAGAGGGTAAAAGGGTTGGAGAGGTCGATGAAGGTCCACATCTTGAATAGTCACTTGAAGAGTGACTGAAGTGTGAAGAACAAAGTCCGGTTCGGATGCCGAGTCTTTCTAGCGGCCAACGAACCCTTCCATCGTATCGTAGAGCGGGCACAGTTCTGTGAAAAACACGGCTTCGACTCTGTCCTCATAGACGATCATCTACTCTACGGGACCGGAGACGCGGCTGCACCTGAACCCTTTACGACTCTTGCCGCAATTGCCGCTGGGACCCTTAGGATCCGAGTAGGAATCGCAGTAACAGATATGGTCCGGCGGCACCCGGTCATCATAGCCCAGACCCTCGCAACGCTCTCCAACCAGTTTCCAAAACGGCTCTTCCTCGGACTCGGCGCCGGCGATCCTATGAACCAGACACCGTTCGGCTTGTCCCCAGAACACCGGGTCGGCAGACTAGAAGAGGGTCTGAAGATTATCCGGCAGCTCTGGAATTCCAGCATAGACAAGCCCGTGAGCTTCAAGGGCCGCTTCTTCTCCCTGAACAACGCATACTTGCAAGCAAGCCAGGAGAAACAGCCGGTCCCCCCAATCTATCTGGCAGCCTTCGGTCCCAAGATGCTGAAACTCGCTGGGACGGCGGCGGACGGATGGATGCCACACTGTCACACACCTGCAACATACAAGATGGATCTTGATACCATCATCGGGTCAGCCCATAATGCGAGTCGAGATTTCAGTGCGTTCCGCTCTACATACTACACGCTCTCCTCCATCTCGAAGAATCGCGCAGAAGCAGACCGGAACGTACTCGGTCCAGCCAAATACTTCCTTGCCCTGATTCCTGAGGCGTTGAAGAAGATCGATCCCTCAGCAAACCATCCCGGACGAATCTGGGAGAAGATTCCAAATCCCGAGGAGCAGAGAGAGACGATCCGCAAGATCGCCGCAGGCATTCCAGAATCAGACGCCTATAACACAGTCATCCACGGCACCCCGGGCGATTGCATTGAGCAGATTGAAGGCTATCGGAAGGCTGGCTGCAAAGAGTTCATGCTAACCTTCACTCCTAAGGGAGGCCTCTGGTCAAAAACAGACCTCCTCGAACAGATACGCCTTTTCTCTGACAAAGCCATGAGCAACTGGTAAAGGTCAAATGAAGAGTGGAGTCTCAGCGCGCGTCCCGCGCAAAAGGGCCGCGGAGTGTGTCAGTGGGGTTCTAATAAGCGACAGCGCAGTTCTTGTCGAAAAGCGACGAGCCAATGATGATGCGGACCCACGACTAGTCTTGCTTCCAGGGGGCCACGTAGAGACGGGCGAATCACTGAACCGGGCTCTGAAGAGAGAGATGCGAGAAGAACTAGGCATACGAGTTGAAAAGATGACACCGATTCGCGTCCGATATTATACAGCGTCGAATGGAGAGAGGCAGAGAATACACTATTTTCGTATCAAAGACTGGAAAGGGAAAATCAGATCGAACGAAGCCGAGACTGTCTACTGGGAATCAGACATCAGACATCTGAGCGATGCTATAGAGAGAAAGATTGTACTCAAACTATTGAGCCAAGTCTCTCGGACCTAGAACACTAGCGAAACTGTGCTATTTTCGACGATAATTCGTTCGAGATGTCTAATTCAAAGGGTTGGCCATGTGCTTCTGACTATTAGTAGCAACCCTCCTATGATCGAAAGAAGGCCCAAGAATAGACAAATCAGAGCATAACCATTGAGCCGAACAACTTCCTCAACTGACTTGCGAGAACCGTCAAGCCCAGCAGCATTAGTCAGTATTCCTTCTCTGCCCGCGAACTTCTTGAGCTTGGCAGTCTGGGATTCGACTATGACGATTCCCACGAAGCTCAATAGTGCGCCGACTACTACTATAGTGAAGCCTGCGTTGAAGACGAGAGTGACCACCAAGGCTTGACCTTCACAAGGTGTTGCGCGACCGAAATTAGTTTATCCTTCAACGTTCTCTCCCAAAGGGAGGTCCGTAAGGAACGGCCCTTCTTCGCCCAGCAATCTTTTTTTTCTTGAAATCTCCTGTCCCTGTTATCCATGCGTAAGCCGGACCGAATTGGTGCAATCGTGTTAGCTTTCACGCTGTTTGTGGCTTACTGGGGTTGGGCAGGCCTCTTGTATTTTCAAGGTGTGATTTCTCTACCGCTCGGTGCACTTGGAAGTGAAGGTCTCTTACTCGTGTTGGTTGATGTGGTTATTGTGAATCTCTACGCTTTTCGTCAGAGAAGGCGTGCCAGACAAGTCCAAATCCGCGCCGGTAAGAGATAGAAACCTGTCGTTAGCCATGGCAGGGTTGTCTCAATAATCAACTTAGCTTTTGTGAACGACCTCAATATCGTGGCCGTCAGGATCGAACACCCATGTCGCATAATAGCCAGGATAGTATTCAGGCCGAGCTTGAGGTGCTTCCTTGCTCTTGCCTCCGGCGCCTATAGCCGCTTTGTAGAATGCATCTACCTCAGCATGGTTTTTCGCAACGAACCCAACATGCACCGCTTGGGGATCGGGCTTTCCTTCTTTGAGCCAGAAAAAAGCTCTCTTGCCGTCACCAAAACCCTTCAAATCAGGGTGTCCGTCCTGGCCTTCGTAATCCGTAAAGTTTGTGATCCCAAGTGGCTTCAAGGCCTTGGCGTAAAAAGCGACTGAACGCTTGAAATCACTGATCGTGAGAATAACGTGGTCTATCATATTCTGCCTTCTTTGTTTTCTCCAGATCGACTTGTTGCAAATTTAGCCCACCTAAATGCTTGATCGGTGCCGGTTCTGGTAACTCTCCGTCGGGTCGTCATCCCTGTTAACTTTCGTCGGATGGGCAAGGGTTATGATGAGTGCTTGGGCTTCTCGGACTATCCGGTCAATAGATGATATGTCCATCTGAAGTCCAAGTCTATGAGCTTCATTCCTCACCGCGTCATAGAGGTCAATCGAGAGTTGTAAAAGCTGGTAACTCTTACCATCCAATATCGTGCACATCTATACCACGTAGTCATCATTCTTCTTGGATTCTTCGTCAAGTCTTTTTCTGTACGCCTGAAGTTGTTCTTGAACGAGCGGGCCGATTTTCCCTTTCAGATGTTCGACTAATTCCTCTCTAATTTTGTCTGATCCTTTGACCTTCCCAGTCATATCGTCTAGCCACTCTAGAATCCCTTCCAGACTTTCAACTACAAGCAGAGATTGCTCGTAAAGGTCTCTAGCGTCTTTCGTCGCCGACAGGATCAACTCGATAAGGTAGGCGTTCAGAACCTTCTGGTCTATTTTTTTCCCTAATTGGCGATTCCTTTGCCATAGTTGAGAAAGCAGGCGAATCCGTTTTCTGCTGTTCGTTTCTTGTTCTATTAGGAGAGCCTTCCAGCGTAAGAGGAAGACTTCACGCGATTCTTCCTTTTCTTCTGCCGGAATTTCTTCACTTACGTTTGGACTTTGGCTCATGTTCATACTTTTCTAGGTACTCTAGTATGGCTTTCTCTACTAGCTGAGAGAGTTCCATATCGTCACGAATCGCCTGTATCTTAGCTTCTTTCCAAAGCTCGGGGTTGATCTTGAGTGAAGTAGATTCACGTTTGACCTCAAGCGGCCTTCCATCAGGGGGCAAATTCGTTCACTGCTTACATGGGGGTTCTATGGGTATATAACGCTGTCGTGGGGAGCGTTTTGGTGTTTTGGTGCTATATATTTATTAGGTACTTGTGGCATAGCACTATAACACTGGTGGTATGGCGGTATGGCGACCGAAAGTCGGGAATTGCGTGGCAGGCAAATATGCGAGAAGGGAACCGAGATTGAACGACTGTACGAAGGCGGTTATCGAGTAGCCTCTCAATCCGGCCAAGGATACTACTCGGTTCTCTATTCTCCATCTGGGGATTGGTGGTGTCCGTGCCCGGATCACAGGCACCGGACGGTCAAGTGCAAGCACATCTGGGCCGTCGAGTTCTCCGCTAACCTTCGAAAAGCTGTCCAAAAAGCAAGAACAGAATCCGTGAAGTTTGCGGGATTACCATTCAGGGGTCTAACAAGTGGCTAACTCTGATTCAGAACGCAACAATTCAGACGAAGAAATCGCCGATTCCCCCTATATATTGACCAATTTGAATCAGTTCAGTAAGCTTTAGCCGGTAAGTTTAACCGCACCACTATGACTAATATTGCCTGCGAGAACAGGCGAAACAGGTATGAAAATGAAAACTAGTGAAAGCCTGACACTAGGGCTAGTGCTTGGGCTCATATCCATAGCTGTTGCCAAGATCGCCCATCCGAACACTGTCCACTTCCGTAAAATTGCACGATCTGTCTTCTCAACCCATCAAGGCAAAATTGACCCCGAAGACTTCGCCAATGCCGTATTACGCCGCAACAAGGAAGTCTTTGACAGACTAGCCGAAATGTAATGGGAAATCGGCGCTACGCGAAAATTCGCTATCCGACGACTAACATCATTGAACGACTGCATGAAATCATAATCAGCCAACGCGGTTTTTCGGGATATGTCTCAAAGGGTCTTGTTGATGTCGGCATAGAATGGGCTAGTACCAACATTGAATACGCGTTAGACAAAACCCCCACTCTTTTACTCAGAGGAGCCGCGATGATGTACGCCTATACGACATTCCATGCTTACTCTGACGGAAACAAACGAACGGCCTTAATGAGCACAGCCTTCTTTTTCTTTCTCAATCACTATTTCCTCATCATAACTGACGATGCACCGGAGTTTACGAGAGACCTAGCAATAACTTGTCTTGACAAACCTCATGTCCCACTTGACGAGATAAGGAAGACCGCCGAATGGCTGAGAATGAAAATAGCCCCTCTTCCTAGCGGTTTTGGCAGGGGCTTTCTCACATTCTTCTTGACACAAGGCTCGCTTGATGTTCAGATGTTTGATGCTTTCTTTGATAAGCGGCTTGAGCACGTCAAAGGACGCTTTCTAGCGTTGAAACGAAACAATCACGTCGATCAGAATCTGCCTTAGAGCACGTAATCCGACGACAGTTAACAGCACTTCCCATCCGTCAAAGAGTTAACAGAACCTCGGTGCCGTGTAGGCCTAGCTCTTTATCGAATGTGGAGTAACCCCCGGTCAAGCCTCTCCTTTCACGCGGGTTGCCGATAACCAGAGTATAGAGTGGTCCTGTCTTCAGTGCCTATGCCGACGCGGTGATTTCAGGGACGGTCAAATATCGCTGGACGAAGGCAAGCGATTTGTCCGCAACGTTCCGCCATCCATGGTCGATGGTAATCGAGTGTCCCGTGTCCGGGATCTTCTCAATCTCGGTCACGAGGTTGTCGCCTTCTTGCTGTTTGAACGTCGAGTGGGCGATCGCCCATGGCACGACATGATCTTTCTCGCCGTCGAGGATCAACAGGGGTCCTCGCTCTGGGTTCTTCTCGACCTTTGCCTCCGTCCACGGGTTGAGGTTGGCTGCTCCGGACTGGAAGAGCGGTTTTCCGGATGCGGGCACGGCGAACTTCTCGTAAAGCTCCTTGGCCTCATCTTCGCTGACGGCGTTGGCGAAGGCGTAGCGGAACTGGTCGAAGGTTAGTGGAACGGCACGGTTCCGGTTGGACGGTTTGCGCAATACTGGCCAAGCAGACTTTAGCGTAGAGATCGGAAGTGGAAGGACTCCGCGAAACGGAGCAGGATCAATGGCAACAGTCACGGCTGCAAGCCCGCGTCCGGCAAGAATCTGGGCAATCAGCCCCCCGAAAGAATGGCCGATAATCGCTGGCTTTTTCTTCAGTCCGCGGATAATCTGTTCAAAGTGACCGGCCACTTCACCGATTGACTTCTTAGCGAAAACTTCAGGCTTCGCGTTCGCTTCTTCGACCGTCTCAGGATCGTCCGGCCATCCAGGCGATAGCGTAGTATAGCCCGCATCTTCGAACACCTTCGCCCACCGGTCCCAGCTGCTCGGCAGCAACCAGAGGCCGTGGATGAACACGACCGGCGGCCGACCCGTCGCATTCGTCCGTTCCACCTGTTGCATCTCATGTTCGACGATAGTCGTCGCATCTGTCTTGGAAAATTTGGAGTCGTTCATGGTGGGCAGAACAACAGATGGTTCGTTTAAAGTTGTTTGGGGCGAGGAGATCGTTTCGGCAAAACGATTAGTCAAGCCTCAAGTTTCCATACAGGGTTTTAAGGCGGGAGTAGAGGTAGCGATTTCGATTATGAACGAGCGGAAAGTTCCGGAAAGCGAGTCGTTGAC
>MNHO01000020.1 GCA_001919285.1 archaeon 13_1_40CM_2_52_13 | reverse complement strand
GTTGTGGCTTCAAGAGTCAATCCCTCAGGTCCAATGTATTCTGCGTCAGGACGGAATAATCGATTATCCTGCAATTGCTCCAATATATGAGCCGTCCAACCTACGGTCCTGGCACAAGCGAAAGTGCAGGTGAAGAGCTCAGGTGGAATCCCGACTGCATCTAAGACAACTGACGAGTAGAATTCGACGTTCACATCAATGGGCCGTTCCGGATGCTCCTCGCGGAGTAGCCTTCGAGCGATGTCTTCGACTGTAGTAGCGAGCTTGAATAATGCGGGATCGACTATCTGTCGGGCAAGCTCCTTCAAGACTCTTGACCGGGGATCCTCCGTCCGATAGACCCTGTGGCCAAAGCCCATGATTCTATCGTGCTTCTGAAGTCGATCTCGTAGCCAACTCTCTGCGTTCTCTGGCGTCCCAATCGACTGCAGCATTTCCCACACATAGATAGGGGCGCCTCCATGCAGCGGACCCTTCAAAGCAGAAATTGCGGCTACAACCGCGGAATGCACATCGGTTAGCGTCGACGCTGCGATTCGAGCCACAAAGGTTGAGGCGTTAAGGCTGTGATCTGCAAGGAGTGTAAAGTATGAATCCAGTGCGCGTATGTGCTCAGGTTTGCCCTGTTTGTTGTTCAGCATGTGGAGATAGTTCGCTGCGTGCCCTATCCCAGCTTGAGGTGTGACGGGCTCCTGGCCCTTTCTCAAGCGGTGGTACGCAGCGACGATTGTTGGCATCCGGGCCGTCAGAGCTATGCTTGAATCGATGATCGAAGACTCAGCACCGCCCTGCAGACCTCCCAAGATGGAAACGGAGGTTTGTAATGCCGAGAGAGGCTCGGCTACTTTTGACTCTCCCCTCAAAAACCCTATGACTTGTTTCGGAAGGGCGTGTTCGCGCGAGAAACGAGCTTCCAAGTCAGAGAGCTCCTGCCTATTTGGCAGATGCCCGTACCAAAGCAGGTGGGCCACGGATTCGTAGGAAACACGTCCCGCCAACTGTGTAACGTCGTAGCCCCGGTAGATTAGTCGTCCTGCTTGACCGTCGATCTTGGTCAGAGAAGTTCTAGCAACAATGACGCCCTCGAGACCCTTCGGCGCGCGAATCATAACACTTCGGGACGCCATTGACATCAACCATAATTAAGGAATACCAAGAAACAATTCCCGTAGACGGGAAAGCCTTTTTCAACGCCTCAAGCCGAGGCGATCGTCGATACACGGATGACGAGCAAGATTCACAAAATCGCTTTGTTGCCGGGCGATGGCATCGGCCCCGAAGTTGTCGAAGCGACGCTGACGGTCTTGAACGCGGTCCAGAAGGTGGCTGATTTCAAGCTTGAGATGTTGAAGGGTGAGGCCGGATTCGACGTCATCACGAAATATGGAACGAATCTTCCCCCGAAGACCGTAGAGATGATCAAGAAGACCAACGCCTGCCTAAAGGGACCCATGACAACTCCGGAAGAGCCTGGATCGCCTCGAAGCGTCGCTGTCACCCTCCGTTCTATGTTCGACCTATATGCCAACATGCGACCCGCTCGTACTCTTCCCAACGTTCCTTCTCTAAAACCCAATATCGACATGATCGTGGTCCGTGAGAACACTGAGGATCTCTACGTCGGAAAGGAGTTCGAAGTTGTTCCTGGAGTAGGAGTCGCAATCAAGATCAACACGACAAAAGCCTCGGAACGAATAGCGAAATTTGCATTCGATCTTGCAATGAAGCGACGAAAGAAGCTTGCATTCGTCCACAAAGCGAACATTTTGAAGCTAACCGACGGAATATTCAAGCAAGCCGTGCTGAACATCGGTAAGATGTATCCGGGGGTTGAACTAGAGGATATTCACGTGGACGCCGCGACCATGCAATTCATACGACGACCAGAGAGTTTCGACATCGTCGTTGCAACGAATCTCTACGGTGATATTCTCACCGATGAGGCCGCGGCCCTAGTCGGCGGGCTGGGTGTAGCTGCAGGCGGAAATATCGGAGACCATTACGGCATGTTCGAGCCAGCTGGCGGGTCCGCACCGAAGTACACCGGGCAAAACAAGGTAAACCCAATCGCGATGATTGAAGCCTCGCGAATGATGCTGGATTTCCTAGGGGAAACGGAAGCTGCAACAAAGCTCGAAAGGGCCACAATGAAAGTTTTGGAGGAGGGCAAGGTGCTAACCTTCGATCTGGGAGGCAAAGCTAAGACTAGTGACATGGGCAACGCCATTGCCCAGAAAATCCTCGACTTTCATTAGACCTTACATTCGCTCAGCGAGCATCAATCCAAGGAGTCCTGCAGCGGATTTCAGAACGGTTCCAGTTGCCTCGACAAGTTTTGCACGTTGCCGCTTCAATTCTTCATCCTGTAGGTGTGAGATGTCAGATTTTTCATAGAACTCGTGGAATCTCTGAGCCAGATCGTTGGCGTAAAAGCAGAGAAGCGTCGGGTTAAGTTCCTCAGCGGATCTTGTGAAAGTCTCAGGAAAGCGTGCGAGCGCAAGGACCAGATTTCGCTCGGAGGGTTCAGTGAGCCTGTTGAAGGAGCTAGGTCTCTTGATTGAACCGAGTTTCTTGAGAATGCTGAGTCCCCTGGTGTAGGCATAGTTGATGAAAGGCGCACTGTTCGCTTCGAAGTTCAGCGCCCGATCCCAGGTGAAGTTTGTCGACCTTACGGCTTCGACAGAGAGCAGAGCGTACCGGACCGCTGAAACGGAAAGGCTCTCGGCAACACGGTGCTTCACCTCAGCAGGTAGCTCCGATGACCTTTTGTCCACCTCTTCCGTGGCGCGCAGCAGAGCCTCGTCTAGTAGCTGGTCAAACGTGACGTAGCGCCCTCTCCGAGCCGACATTCTCTGTGCTTCAAGCGTGAGTAGACCGATCGGGAAATGGAGGAATTTCATAGCTTCCTTCTTGTATCCCAAGATCCACATTGCCACCTTGACCTGAAGCTGTGCAAGAGACTGTTCGACCCCGATCACATTTATGACGCGATCAGCCTTCTCGAACTTGTACAGGCTGTAAGCAATGTCCCTCGTCGGATAGAGAGTGGTTCCATCCGATCGCGTGAGGGTTAGAGAGGTCACTTCGAAGGACCTTGAGAGACCCAACTTTTCTCGAAGTGCAAGATCATCTACCGCCTTTCCAGCATCAAGGACCCAGGCACCACCCTTGTTATGGGCGAGTCCGGTCTCTTTGAGACGGTCCAGTAGTTCTGAGACTCTTCCAGTCCAAAGCATATCAGATTCCCAGTCCCATTGGTCAAAGTGAATGTGAGCTCTCCGAAGGGTTTCTTCGAACCCGGCAAGCACCATCTGGCTGACCCGTCGGATCAAGGCTCGAGTTTCTGGGTCTGCCTTCTCGTATTTTCTGATTAGCTCGTTGATAGACCTCTGAGGATCCGGGTCCTTTCCGACTTTCTCGCTAAGGAGATCGAACTCGACCGGATGTTTGCTCTGAAGTTCTGCCGCGACACCTACCCACTCATCGAGTTCCTTGGTAACCGCTACAATGTCTATGTCGGAGGCATTGGTCCTTTTTAGCAGAGCCAGCCTTTTCTTGTTCTCGTCAAGCTCCACGAGAGTCGAAGTTATGGAGTATATTTTTCCGAAGAACTCATCCGGCTTTCCATCAGGCTTGGGCTCCCCCAGTAGCTTGTAGCCATAGGCCATTTGCGCCACTTGTCGTCCAGTGTCGTCGATGTAGAAATGGGTCTTTACAGTATGGCCTCGTGCATCTAGAATTCGGGCCAGTGTGTCTCCAAAGATCGAGTTCTTCGCAGTTCCAATGTGAATCGGTCTTGCCGGGTTAGCGCTTGTATGTTCCACGATGACACGATGAGGCTGATCTGTCTTCGACAACCCATAGGTTGATCCTTCTTGAAGAATCGCGTCGAGCGTAAGTTGAGCCAAGGTCCCAATATTGGCTGTGAAATTCACGTATCCGGGTTCTGCAGCCTGAACCGATTCGACCAAATGGCGTGTCTTCGTCTTGTTCAGCTCGTCGACAATCTCTCGAGCTATGGCCATCGGCTTGGTTTTCTGTACTCTGGCAAGCTCAAATGATAAGGAACTTGCGAGGTGGCCGAAATCCGGGTTCGGTGGGTCCTCTATGGTCGGGGCAAGATCTAATTCGGGAAATCGTTTTTTGTCAGATTTTTGTAGGTTCGAGTAGGCCTCGCGGAGGAGATTCTCACATTCGGCCTTGAACCGGCCGAAGGGATCGGACGCTGGTCCTCTTGCAGCCTTTCGCGCCTCTATCATATCTTTCAGACTTAGTTAGAGAGCCTCTCGCGTGAGAATCTTCTTAATAGAACTCTCTAGAGCACCATCTTGAAGGTACCTCGAGGGATAATGCTGGGACCCGTAGACGTTCTGGTCATCCTCCTCGTCTCGATCATTGCAGGGTTCGTAGGGGCCCTTTTTGGCTTGGGAGGGGGAGTCCTGATTATTCCCTTTCTGACTCTTGTTGAAGGAGTACCGGTACCTCTTGCCGTGGGGGCAAGCATCGTGTCTGTTGTAGCGACCTCTAGTGCGTCAGCAGCGACGTACGTTCAGGACCACCTCACGAACCTTCGGCTCGGAATGTTCCTGGAAATTGGCACAGTGGCTGGGGCCATTACAGGAGCTTTCGTCGCGGTGTTTCTACCCGCCTCCGTACTTTTCGTACTCTTTGGACTGGTCCTGCTATACGCCACCATAGTTATGATTAGAGCGAGAGGAATAGACTTTCCTGCTGATGTGAGACCGGACAGGACGTCTCGAATTCTTGCACTAGGAAGCCAATACGAGGACCATAGCTTGAATCGAGTAGTAAGTTACGAAGTCACTAGGACACCACTTACAGTCTTCATCGGATACTTCGCGGGAATAGTTTCGGGGTTACTCGGCGTCGGCGGCGGGGTCATCAACGTCCCAACAATGAATCTCGTTAGTAAGGTTCCTGTCAAAGTAGCGTCAGCCACCAGCAATTTCATTATCGGCGTCACGGCCGCAGCCAGCGCCTCTGTTTATCTGCTGAGAGGAGACGTTCATCCGTTACTCGCCGCTCCACTCATCATAGGAGTGGCAGGAGGAGCACTGCTTGGGACTAGGGTCCTGAAGGTGACTCCTCCAACGCGAGTGAAGGTTGCGTTCGGAATTCTGCTCGCCGCTATGTCCTTGTTGATGATCTTGAAAGGATTCAATCTGCCGGTGGTCTTGTAGGGAACAATGGAACTCAACAGACTCGTCTCCTACTCGTTGCGTATCGGAGTCTTGGCGAGTGTTCTACTAAGCCTAGTCGGGCTCTTCGTCTGGGCGGCAGGTGGATTCGATAACATTGTCTCTGCTGCCGGACCGGGGATTGCCAGAGCGCTTGCCTCTGCTTTCCAGGGAAACGATTCGGGCTTCATCTATCTCGCGATCGTCATTCTTATCGCCACTCCAGTGTTTCGAGTAGCAATATCCTCAGTCTATTTTGTCAAGAAAAGGGATGGAAAGTATGTTCTGATAAGCCTCGCAGTTCTCTCGATGTTAGTATTTGCCCTAGTCTCAGGCTACGCGGGCTAAAGGAAAAGAGAACTTTGCGAATCAATATTCTAATAGCGGGCGGACTGATTCTTGCCGTAAGCATTCTGCTTCTCTCCTCAGAAATTGTCGCATCATTTTTTGGCTTCGCGCTCGGAGGCTTGAACGTTATCATCGGAATCCTCACTCCAAAAGCAGTAGGTATAGTCGTTCCCGCCGCACACCTGGGCCCTTTGAGATTATCACTTGACAAGGCGGTGATCAGAACCAACATCTACGCTGCAGCGTTTTCCGAAAAAAAGCTGGTCTTACGAAAGCTCAGCTCTGCAAACATAACAGTCGCAACGGCCTTAGTCCTAGCTCTGTTGGGAGCTGCTCTAGCAGGGCCATTCGGTATCATAGTGGGAGGCATCACAGCTTTTTCGTTGCAGGAATTTGTGACACAGAGACGGAGAGACGAGATCAATAAGAAGAATCTTCTCTACCCAATGGACCGGGGCGACCTTGAGTTTCCCTACGAGGAGTTAGAGCAAGTGCAGCTGCTGAGGAACCGGCTTCAGCTCTATCTGAAGGATAGAGTTGTGAGAATCGCGATCTCCAGAAAATACTCGAAGATACTAGGACCCGTGCTAGAGAACATTATTCCCGCGAAGATTCAATCGGAACCTCTTCCTTCTGGGAGAGCCCCCTAAAGAAGAGGACAAGAAGTGTTATCATTCCTGTCGCGACCGTCGCGAGTTCTCCAGCAGCCAATACGCGATTGGGCTCGATGAATAGCGCGCCGCGTCCAGTAGTTTCCACATAGAACGCCCATGCCATGAAAATCATACTAGCTAACCCCGTTGCGAGCGAGTAGATCCAGAGGCCGCTCCAGAACAAGGTTCGAGACATCCGCGATGAAGCCATGACGGAATAGGATAGTTCCCGTGCAGCGTTATTAACGTGGCGTAAAGCCTAGAGTCCACTCGACAGTCTCGATCTGCAACGCGAATTCTTCCAGACGCCTATCAGAATCTTGCAGGTGAAACTAGTTTTTATTCCGACAAATCTCCACCTCAACTAGGGACCGTAGTCTAGATCGCAATCGGATAGCTTCATGGCTGGCGAGGACAACCAGGATAGGACATCGGGCTCCGGCGCGTCTTGCGGCGAGACCCGAAGGTCGTGGGTTCAAATCCCACCGGTCCCGCGGAAAGACTTGGTCCGCACTCGAGTTCTAGTCCTTTCTACAGAGCTGAGGATCGAAGAGAGTCCACAGATGACCATTGATTCGCCCTGAGAGTTGCTGCGCGAAGCCTCTTGGATTTTCTTTCAATTGAAAACCCCACCTACTCTGCGAACTTTGATATGCTTTGCATCCTGACGCTGAATTGAAAACAATCCTTCCTTCTCAGGTAGATTCTCCCCGTTCTGGGATCCTTCAGACTAGTGCCTGCACTGGTATCTACGCGCAACGAGGTTGTTTCAATGTTTGCATCCTTGAGGAGCTTTTGTACGTAGCGCAACAGGTCTCTTCTTGTGTTGCTGACAACGAGCTTTCGGCTGATCGATCCCTCGCTGTCGTAAAATGCTCGGAGAAATGCGCCCCGGCATCTGTCGCAGTGCTCAATACACTTTTTGAAACTCCTCCATTCGCAATTGAGAAATTTGTGTAGGAGAATGCTTGAGCCCTGCACTACCCATCTATTCTTTCTCTCGCTCCAACGAATTTTGTAGGGTCTTTCTCTGTGGAGGACCTTTGCAAGACATCTGCTGAACTCTTCTGCAAAGTCATGGTCAGTTACCGCCAGAATCAGTTCAGCGTTATATCCATGAATGTTCAGATTTCCATCACCGAGGATAACACCAATGACGTATGCAAGCTCGGGAGTTGGGTTTGGCCGAAAGCTGTTAAGTCTCCCTGTTGGGCCGTGGAGTCCGTTGACCCACACACTTATGGTGCTCTTCGCCAGTCGCACTTGGCGATTCCGTAAGACAGCCTCTTGTATTTGCCTGTAGCTGAGACCAAATCCGGAGAGCTCGCGGACCCGGCCATACAGCTGCATTCGTGTATCTAGAGGTAGGTAATTCCGCTCCCTGATTGAAGAGTCATGTGAAGTCACGTGAAGTCTGCTCCGTCATGATTTGCTTTCACGCCTTACGCGTGAGCAACATGAATTCTCAGGAACACATCCCGCGTTGATTTCCATGTCTCTTCCTCACATAATCACTTAGAGCGACGTGAAAGTAAACGAAACAATTCTGATGCGGAAGGCTGTTGGTCATTGTGGACGCGGTCTTGCAACGATTCTGGACGACGCTACCCCAGTGAGAGGAATTTTCGGTTACTCTATCCTGCTGTGGATTTCAGCCAAAAACAGTCCGAACCTTTCCAGCCCCATGGGATTTGAACCAGTTCTGGTTACAACCGCTTCCCCTGAGATTTTTAGAAGAATCGGCTCATAGCCATAGAGCGTTTGAATCGAAGTTTCTGAAGAGTCAGACTCCGATATTGCGTTAGGGGCACTGAAACCTCCCTCTCGCGAGGATCAACTGCTTTTTGAGATTTTCAAGAGAGGAGTCTCGCCAGTTGAAACTGCTCTGGACGAATCTCACACTTCAGAGCCCAGAATGCATAGATCCGACGTTTTCGAGATAGTGAATTAAGCGCAGAGGTCAGCGCGGAAAAGTCGCAAGCTCAAATCGCCCGCCCTGATTAGTGATCAGGGCTTGTTCCAGGTTTGTCTGGTTCGAATCTGAACGGTCTGCGGATTCCTATTTTCTAAGACTCGAAGAGGATTGCTTTTGTAATGAGTCCGTCAGGCATGGGAGAACCACGCCGGTATCTAGAAAGAGAATTGCGCGAAAACTGAACGACCACGATTTATTCGAGATCGTGGAACATTCTGCGCCTGTCTCCACGAATCTTTGTTGAGTGGTCGCAAGGGCGTGCCTGAGTAGACTGTAGCCCTTAGCGTGGACTAAGTTTCACTCATCGGGCTAGTAGCAGGGTGGACAGATTCTCTGCTCTAGGCGAGACTGGAGCGGCATTCCAAGCCCTTGCTGGAAATAGAGGTATCCGTCGACATAGTTCTGGTGTGAAGAGACGAATATGAAGTAGATGTAATTCCATGGTAGTGGAAACGCTCCCGAGGGCGCGGTCCAGCCCATCG
>MNHO01000027.1 GCA_001919285.1 archaeon 13_1_40CM_2_52_13 | reverse complement strand
CGTGTGACGATGATGGGATGTTCTCCCGGGCGTCCCAGATGGAGGGCTGGACGCGGGATGAAACGGGCTCCCATTGCGCTGTGAAAGGGGATGTAGACGCCTGTGAATTCCGCCTGAGGCGCGGGTTCCCCGATTAGACAGATGCTGCTAGGAACAGAAGGTGGGTTACGGCCGACACGCCACCCATCTTGATCGGTACGCCACTCCTCTCCCTGAACAACCAGCTGAGATCGTGAACTTCCTACTCTGGATGCAACGCGAGGGGTATAGCCAATCCAGCATCAAGAATGTTCGGAAGATTCTGATCAAACTGTCCAACAGACTAGGGACTTTGATGGATGGTGAAGCAGTCAAAGACTTCGTTTCACGAATGGAAACTAGAGGAGGAACCAAGAAACTCAACCTTTTGGCCTACAAACTATTCGCAAAATGGAAAGGGTTCAGCTTTGAACTGCCAAAAGTAGCAGACACCGAACCACAGCTACCATTTATCCCAACTGAAGGTGAACTGGACTCACTGATAGCGGGCTCAAGTAAGAAGCTCGCTTCTCTACTCCAACTGTTGAAACAGACAGGTTGCAGAATAGGAGAAGCGCAAAGAGCTGAATGGATGGACTTAGACTCCGAATCCTGCATCTTCAACATACGTGCCGAGAAAGGGTCCAGCAATAGACAGACCAAGCTGAGCCAGAAGCTGGTATCCATGCTGAGTAGGCTACCCAAGAAGGGGAGCTTGATTTTCGGTGGTACAAAGACCGGCGTGTTCAGAACTGGTTTACAGAATGTAAGACAGAAACAGGCCTTCAAGCTACAGAACCAAAGGCTGTTGAAGATTCATCTACACAGTTTCAGACATTGGAAAGCTTGCCATGTCTACTGGAAGAGTAAGGACATCCTGTACACCAAGGCCGTTCTGGGCCACAAGTCCCTGAACTCAACACTAAGATATACTAGATTGGTCCAGTGGGAGGCAAAGAATGATTATCTCTGTAGATTCACGAAGTCCTTAGCGGAAGCAACCGCCTCGATTGAGCAAGGCTGGGAGTTTATCACCGACATGGACGGAGGCAAGCTGTTCAAAAAAAGAAATAGATTCTTCTCAAGCCCAGCTTATGCCGTCTTATAGCAAAGCTTGCTTCTTGATGAGTTAGCTTGGCATCATCGATCGGAGTCTTACTGTTTCTTCTCGGAGGCTTTGCCATGGCTGTTGGATACGAGCTGATATCTGATTGCCTAGGCTATTTCAGTAGTTCATACTGTTGGGGTTCTCATAGCCTTGGGGCTTTTGGGTTCTATGTGGGAGCCATTTTCGCCACAATAAGTGCTATCATGCTCGGTGCTGGACCGGTTGCTAGACTCCTACGGAAACTATGGAGCTAGGTACCCTGGCGATTCGGAAAGAAAAGCATGCTTTCACCGGGTCAAGATCTACTGTCTGGCAAGTTGATTACGTGACTGTGACAAGAGCATAGTCAAAGCACTAATCGGAACCTATCCTTCATACGAGGACTCGGCTTGGAATAGGCTTGTCTCGGTGGAGGCATTTGGTCATTTGAACATTGGACCGGTTGAAGCAGGCTTCGACTTGAGCAAGGATGAGAGTTGATCAATTGGACTGGCTGGATACACGAAGGAAGACGAACCCTAGGCTTCAGTCAATAGTATCCTGCAAGTTTTGACGAGACAAGTCAAGAAAGGCTCTGTGTTGAAAAACTATTGATAGAGGATTGGTCTTGAAAGAATCTGGGATCATAGTCACTCGGGTTGGATTTCGGATGATATTGATACTGACCCATGTTGGATGTGCAAGGTGATGGGCATCACTTATCTGGTGCAAGAGCAACGACCGGATGATTCCCAATCTTACCTTTTCTATCATTGGGGAGAACAGCCTTCGCAACGTTGCAATGATGATGGATGCTATGACCTGTTCAAGGATGTCTTGGAGAGCCACCGCAGAAGGTGGGTTACGGCCGACACGCCACCCATCGATTATCGCCTGCCTCACAAGACTCGACTAGGCCCCCCGGGGCGAAAAGATTTTCGCGTCGGGCGAGAATTTTTTTTCCAGAAAATGACTCCTCTGGGCCCCCCAGCTCTCCCGGATCTGTCACGCGGGGATCGGACGATGTGAAAAATAGTCTAGATGTCCGGGCCTTGTGAGGATTTACTGGAAGATGTTAGGGGGGACGGGACAGCGTGTTATCGCTGATCTGAAAAGATTAACACGGCGACGGACGGATTTTTGATCCTAAGCGGATTCTAGGCCGTTTTGCCGGGGACTATCAGGGTGTTCACCCTTTGCGATTATGGGACATGGCTAGTTTCTAGACCATGCCGTACCGGAAGCACTTCGTCGTATGGTCGTTAACCATGCCGACTGCCTGCATGAACGCGTAGCAGATAGTTGGACCGACGAACATGAAGCCTTTCTCGCGTAGTTCTTTGCTCATCGCGTCGGACTCTCTGGTGGTCGGAGGAATCTGGCTGAGCGAGTTGAACTTGTGCTTGATTGGTCTGCCGTCGACATGTCTCCAGAGGTATTTGTCGAATGAACCGAATTCTCTCCGTGTTGCTAGGCACTGTTTGGCGTTTGTGATTGTAGCTTCGATCTTGAGACGGTTACGTATGATGCCGGAGTCACCGAGGAGACGTTGAACGTCCTTGTTGTTGTAGCGCGCTATCTTCTCCGGGTCGAAGGCATGGAATGCTTTCCGATAGTTTTCACGCTTGTTTAGAACTGTCTGCCAAGCGAGCCCTGCCTGTGCGCCCTCAAGTACGAGAAACTCGAACAATGTTCTGTCATTATGCACCGGGACTCCCCACTCTTCGTCGTGATATTGAATCATCAAGGGATCGTTACTGAGGCTCGCCCAGTCACATCTTCTAATCAGCGCATGTTTCAACTAGCTCCCCTTCCGATGCTCTGTATGGAAGAGGAGGGTCACACTTAATCAACCCGGTCCACAGTTCACTACACATCTGAGGTTTGCCTGTTGACGTCCATGGTCGAAGTTGCGAGGGAAGACAGGGCTGTTGAATGGTTATTGGATAGCAAGAATCCTGCCGTTCGATACTGGACTCTCAAGGACGTTCTCGGCGAGCCGGACACGGACGACGAAGTGGTGCAGGCGCGAGAGCAGATTGCGTCTTGGAGCCCAGTAGCAGAGTATCTGAAAGAACAGCATTCAGAAGGGTACTGGGCTTCTGGAGAGGATGTCTACTGGCCGAAGTGGACCGCGACAGTTTGGCCACTGATTTTGCTCGGAGAGATCGGAGTTCCGGGATCACATCCTTCGATCCGGAAGGGAAGCGAATATTTCATGAAGATAATGGACGGACAGGATCGGTCTTGGCCTCCGCCGAAATATCCGGACGAGGACCTGAGAGGTTGGCGCCTAGTCTGGGAGCCGTGCGTGACAGGAAATATGGCCCGGACCCTGGCAGCGTTTGGTTATGGTGACGATCCTCGTGTTCGTGAAATGTTTGAGTGGTTAGTCAAGTATCAGCGGGAGGATGGTGGCTGGAACTGTGACACTGAGGACTCTAGGAATGGGGAGGCTGTTCATCACAGCTCATTCATGTCGACGATCGAGCCCTTGTGGGCTTTCTCAACACTTGATCGTCAGAAATGGCCCAAAGGAGGACGCGACGTAGTGGAAGGTGCCGCAGAGTTCATGCTGATCCATCGACTGTACAAGAGTGACAAGACAGGAAAAGTGATCCGACCTGAGTGGACCCAGTTGCATTTCCCAATGTTCTACTTCTACGACATTCTGCACGGGTTGAGAGTCTTATCCAAGCTAGGGTACAGCGAGGACGAGAGAATGACTGATGCACGCGAGCTGTTATTGTCGAAGAGGCTCGACGATGGAACGTGGCCCCTAGAGGCTTCCTATTTTCAGGCTCTGAGACGGAACTTTGCGAAAGACCCGGCAACAGGCCAGTGGGCCCAAGTTCGAGACGAAAAGCTCGATCCAGCTAATGTGTACACCAAGGGTGGAAACGTCGCACAGATTCCGGCGATCTACTCAAGCCTCGGTGAGGTCGGACGACCTAATCCATGGATCACCCTGAACGCTTTCCGAGCACTGAAAGGCGCAGAATTGGCGCCTATGACTGGTCGGATCTTGGAGAGAAGCTGAGGATGCAGAAGAGCGAGAGAATAACGGAGAAGCTTCGACCTCACATCCTAATCAGGACTATTGAAGATTCGGATATACCTCTCGGAGAAGAAGAGCCTAAGCTCCAAAAGATCAAAGGAAAAGTGGAACATGACGAACAACTCTCGCGCGAGGATGAAGCCTTCCTCACGAGACTGGTTGAAAGGGCCATCGAGTGGCAAAAGGGACTGAAGAGCTCATCCGATACCGAACCAGAAGACACCATGTCCGGATAGCAAATGGAAAGATTGACGTAGACTATCTGCGAATAGTATTATCGCAAAAGCACTTCGAAGAACGTTGAGAGTCGGTCAAGGCTGGCCAGTTCAGTCTCTTCTTGCTGCGTAAGAAACAGGCTACATCTGCCTAGGCTTTTTCCAGGCTCCGAAAGTTAGAAGGCTGCGCAAATCCCTCGATTCTTGCGCGGATTAGCGAGTGAACGAATTCAGTTGCGACCAGTATTTCCCGATTCAGAGTGACCTTGACAGATCTCATCCCCGGAAGCTTACTGGCCTGAGCTGTTCTATCGGTCACATCTGCGAGATCATGAGCCCTGCATAAGAGATATTTCATCGGCGGTTCTTTTGTCTCGTTTACCAAGACTACGTCGCCGAGCACGCGTAGCAGTTCGCTGAATGCTACTTTGCCATCAGCCATGAGGTGGTAGACTAGTTCGCCGGACCCTGACAAGGTTCCCAGCCTAGGGGTGATGTAGATCACTTCGTCTCGAATCATGATTGACATGTGTTTCCGGACCGTTTTTGGACTCAGCCCTGTCGACTTGCAGAGTCGCCCTAACTCGATTCTCGGATTGTCAAGTAGCACGTCGATGATTCGCCAATCCGCCAGCGAGAGAGGGAGACGAGGGGGATGCTCGGCCAGTGCTTGTCCAGAGGGTTCGCCCAACTTTCTGGTAAGCTCTTTGACAGATTGTTCTCTATCGAGCGGCCAGAGCTGCACTGTCAAGCCACCATCAATTTTCCAGGCGACAAAAGCTACGTCCCTAACTGTGAGCGTGTTCACCGCCTCTTCGCGAGTCCGCTCGCCCTGGTAGAAGACAAGCAAGTCTTCACGGCCGAAGATTGTTGGGTCTGGAGTGACCCAGTAACCTTGGATGATGTTGCTCTTTTCAAGAGCCTGCAACCGCTCGCGCACCGCTGGCGCTGAGAGTGAGACTCGATTTCCCAGTGCCCTGAAGCTCTGCCGCGCATTTTCGTGAAGCGCGGCTAGTAACTTGAAATCTTTCGAGTCCACGATTAGTCGGCTGGATTATTCATAGAAAAAGGTCCCTAAATCGAAAGCATCACCTAACACAGAACTAAATCGACTCTCAAGAGGCCTTTCCGCGACGAAAAATGAAGGCTGAATTGCTCGCTCTATTGGCACTGCCCCTACTCTCTATCCCAATCGCTAACGCGACTACGCCTACAACTGTGACTGGAACCTTCACGGCATCCTTTACAGTTCTAAGCATTACAAGCTCAGACGGCAACACAATCATTACCGTCTCGGAAATCGCGACCCTCTCAGGCTTCTTCAGTGGAACTCGGGTCGCTCAAGGATCTGAAATAATCCATCCCGACGGCACCTTCAATGCTCACGACACCGGGATCTTTACAGGAAGCGCAAAAGGTGTAGCGGGGACCGTTGTTATCACGGGCGAGAGCAACGGTATTGGTGGCACAGGGTCTGGCGACTTCATAGTCGGACAAGGCACTGGTGGATTATCAGGCGTTCACGCTCAAGGACCATTCCAGTTCACTGCAACAGGTCCCACCAGCACAACAGGTACGTATTCAGTGCAATTCCACACGGACCCGTAGGAGAACAGCCTAACTCTCGAGTTAGGCTCCCCCATTTTTCTTCAACTACCTGAAAAGTCGGGCTTTGATTTTCAGCAAGATTCCCTGAATCGAAAGGCAGAGCTAACACATCACTAAATCCGATCGCGACCATATGAGGCCCATGAGATCCAATATCGAAAGTGAACATGAAACATCGCAGAAAATCGAGGCAGCTCATGTTCCGAGTATCGTGCCGCTGTTCAACCATGTAATCCGGAGCTTTCTTCGCATCGGGATTCCTATGGGACCAGTGGGGCTTCTCATTGTGAAAGGACGAGTGACGGGTAAACCGCGGAGAAACCCCGTAGGATTGTTCAGACACGATGGGCAAAGCTACTTGTTCTCTACCTTCGGAAACGTAAACTGGGTACGCAACCTCCGAGCTGCTGGACAAGCGACAGTCCGCCGTGGTTTCCACAAAGGACAAGTCTTTTCGGTAGAACTGACGCCCGAAGAAGCAGCGCCGATCCTCAGGGAGGCCATCGCTCCTTTCCTAAGAAACCGTTTCGCTGCGTTAATCTTGGGTCCTCACTTCAAAGTAGAGCCTTATGCTCCGCTAGAAGATTTTGTCGAGGAAGCTAGAAGGCATCCCGTCTTCGAACTGCGCGAAACCGACTCAGCGCAGAGCTGAACCTGAAAATGCCAAACACCGACCGCGACGTTCCTGACTGGGTCGACCGAGAAGCCTACCCGTTTGAACACAAATGGATGCTCCTCGACGGTCATCAAATACACTACGTAGACGAGGGACCCACGACCAGGCCTGTCCTCCTGTTCGTTCATCCAGGGCCAGGATGGAGCTTCACCTATCGCTACCAGATCGAACATCTAAGAAACGAGTTTCGATGCGTCGGTCCAGATCTTCCAGGGTACGGTTTGTCCGAGGCCGCCCAAGGATATGGCTACACTCTAATAGAACAGAGCCGAGTTCTCGAAAAATTCGTCGAAACGCTGGACCTGAGAAACATCATTGTCTGGATGAACGACGGCGGAGGCCCGACAGCGATCCTCGCTCTCGCCCATCAGACCCAACGAGTCATCAGTCTAGTGGTGGGCGGAACGTTCGGCTGGTCACTGAAACGGTACCCAAGAGTCTCCAGAACCCTTTGGCTTGTTACAGGACCCGTGTTCCAGGCGATTAACCGATACGCAAACCTACTATCTAGATCAATGGGATCATCAATGGCCCTCGGAACGCGATCGCTGTCGAAGACTGAGCGGATAAACTATGCCGGGCCATTTAGAGATCGAAACGCGCGAAACCGGCCTCTCAAACTCTTCCGTAGTTTCCTTGATCAAAAGACCCAGCTAGAGCTTGATCGTGCCCTTCCAGCATTCCATGACAAGGCAGTGCTGATCCAGTTTGGAGATAGGGATCCTATGACTGGGCAGAAATGGCCCGAACGGTGGGCAGAAGAGATCCCCCGTCATAGAACTCATCTTCTCCCAGACGTCAAACATTTTACGTTTGAAGATGCTCGAGAGGCGACTGTAGAAAACTTTCGGGTCTGGTGGGCTGAACTTGAGACCAAACGCTGAAAACTGAAGCTAGATAGACCGACAGTGACTCGGAGTTTACGGGCGTCCGGAAAGAGCGCGCATGGTTCCAGGTGATACTGTGGGGGTCTGTGGATGAAGAGTTGTCGATGCCTTGTCAGCACTGTCGGCGAAACTAATCAAGTAGGTTACGAAGACGGCGACCAGGAACCCGTTCGTGAGATGAACCACTACAAGGGTACCTGATCCAAGAGATAGAGCGCTTAATCCAAGAACGCCTTGGACTACGAAGTCGACTGTGGCCGCGATACCTACCTTGAACAGGGTTGATTTGGAGCCATATTCTCTCGCAGCTAGAACAGTTGCGACTATCAGTACGGCGAAAGAAAGGACGCCCCAGATCAGGTGATATATGACCGGGAAGCCTAGAACCGTAGTGCTGCCCCCAAGAATCACCTGTACGAACAGCATCATTCCTACAAGATTCGCAACTATCCGAACCGGCTTCAAGATGTTGCGAAACGCGTCTTTCTCTGATATCAGATTTTCCTATTTACGCACGAAGGACTCACTAGGTTCTATCGTAAGCGACCTTCCAGAATGTTCGTCATCAATAGCAGACATCGAGTCTTCACCGCAATGTTGAACTGAAGATGCCTTCAGTAAAGAGCCCATGTTGGACTCCAACAAGGTCCCCCTTTCGCAGTCAGCGTTATTGGTTGTCGATGCACAGGACTCATTCAAGATCGGCCCTCGCTGGGAGCGACGTAGCAACCCTGCCTTTGAAAAGAATGTGACTGCGCTAGTCGAAGCATACCGAGCGGCGCATTTGCCCATCGTGTTCTTCTTGCATACTGACAAGGATGAAGGGTTTGCAAGGGACAGCCCATCTTTCAAGCTGATGGACTTTCTCAAGCCGCGAGCCGACGAGCCTGTGATGGTCAAGAACACACGAAACTGTTTCACAAGCACCACACTGCAGCCGTATTTGATCGAGAAAGGTGTGAGACGAGTCGCCATCGCCGGTATACAGACAGAACAGTGCTGCGAGACAACAGCGAGGGTCGCGGCGGACCTTGGCTACGCCGTAGACTTTGTCACGGAAGCCACTATGACA
>MNHO01000076.1 GCA_001919285.1 archaeon 13_1_40CM_2_52_13 | reverse complement strand
GGACGAGGCTCATAATCTGGGACTACAAATCAGGACTCGGCATATACAGATCAGGATTCTTCGGGAAACCAGTAGGTATTCCCAAGCCAAAACCTGACCAGGACTTTGAAGTCCCACTTCTACTAGATCTGATGGAGGGACTTTACCTATTAGAACACAAAAGAATTGGCGTCATCGATGGGCGCAGCAAGAAACCCGTCGGAAAGAGTGTCCTGCTGAAGGCAGCTCGCGAAACCTATCGAGGCTTCAGCGCCGCTTACCAAGTCTACAAGGACTTGAGGGAGAAAGGATACGTCGTCACTCCAGGAATAAAGTTCGGGGCCGATTTTGCAGTATACGAACATGGCCCAGGAATAGACCACGCGCCATTCATCGTATCTGTTGAGACTCCGGAATCAGTGATGGGTCCGTTCGAGGTTGTCCGGGCTGGAAGGCTCGCTACCACTGTTAGGAAACATTTCATTATCGCGATTCCTGACACGAAGTCCGGAAAGATCCGGTATCTCGTGTTTCAATGGTTCAAAGCGTGAAGCGTGGCGTTTCAGTTCTAAACCGTGAGATCTTTCAGCCCGCGCGGGTAGTGGGTTATGAAGTCCATTCCCTTCTTCGTGATAACAACTGTATCCGAGTGTCGGAATCCTGCGTAGCCGGGAAAGTACAGACCGGGCTCACATGAGAAGACCATTCCTTCGCGGATGAGAGTCCGGTCTCCGGGATCAAGCCATGGTGGTTCGTGACCTTCTAAACCTATTCCGTGTCCTGTATGATGTCTAAGACCCTCCTTGAGCCCAGAGTCTTCAACCGATCTACTAGCCGCCTCGTCTACTCTGCCACATGCTATTCCTGGGCGAAATTCTTTGAGAGCCGCGTTCTGTGCTTTCAGCATGGTTTCGAAGCAACGGGTAGCTCTGGAGTTGGGTTTTCCAACAATCACGGTTCTCTCAAGCTCGCTCGTATAGCCCCCCACTTCCACTCCGGCCTCTGTAACAAGAACATCTCCGGTCCGAATCTTCTTCTTGCTGTAGACTGCGTGTGGAATCGCAGAGTTTCCACCCACTTGTCCCCGGAAGCCCACGACTATTGGAGACAAGGCGATTTTCAGTTGGACATAGGATTGTCCTATTTTCCTCAGCATTTTGACGAGCGAATCGTAGCTTGATTTCACAGCGACCAGAGTATCATGAAGACCAACGTGAGTATTCTCAAGCAGGATATCGTGCGCTATCTCCGACCATTTTGCGCTCTCTCGGAGAAGTTGTATTTCTTGCCTCGATTTCACGAGCCGCATCTTATCCACAATGTCTCGTCCCGCAATGAACTTGGCCCGGCGCATTAGGTCTGGCAATGCGGGTCCTCGATAGCCATAGCCTCCACCTGCTCCCTCCATTGAATCTGTGGCAATCTTGGAGGAAGCGAGTCCTTTCTGAGCCATGAACTTCGCAAATAACCGCATAGGGTGCACTTTTCCCGGATAGTCGGGATATGTCAGGACCTCGCTCGCTATCGGACATTCCCGTCGAATATGGTCATACTCTAGATACGGAGCCATGAAGAAAGGCCGCTCATCTCTGGGGATAACGGCTGCAAGAGGACGCTCTGTGGGAATATGCGCGAAGCCTGTTGTGTATAGGATTCTCGTTGAGTTCGTCAGGCAAAGAGCATCTATTTTTTCTCTTTGAAGCTGCTTCTGAATCTTCTCGATTCGACTCTTGTGTTCCGCGGTGGTAATTTTCAGCTCATCGGTGGCCATATGCTTAGCGTGTGAAGTTTCGACCGGTTAATAACTGGTAAGCGGGTCGAATCCGGACGCCAAGAAAAAGAAACGGGAGGCTGGGGAGAAAAACCAGCCTAGTCGATCTTTATCTGTTTGGGTTTGTTCCCAGGGGTCTTGCGTGTGAGGACCAGTTCTAGAACTCCGTTCTTGTAGCTCGCCTTCGACGTATCGGGATCCACTTCAACGGGGAGTTCCAGGGACTTGTAGTAGCGCCTCTTGTCGGTGTCTACTTTCAGGACTAGGTTCCGTCCGTCACATTCAAGCGCAATATCTGACTTCTCTACGCCTGGAAGTTCTGCGACAACCTTGACCGTGTCTGACTGAACCATGGCGTCAACTAGAGGTTCGCGTTCTTCTTTGACGTCGAGGCTTGGCTTAGCGGTCCCAAAGGGCCCTCCTTTGAGGGATGGTTTCACATTGCCGAATTCTCTGACTATGGGTTTGCCGTCTGGTCCCACGCTAAACGAATAGCCGTAGACGAAGGGTCCCATCTCTCTGACTGTACCTCCGTCGGGCAGTTTTCTCTCCCGCACCAGGTCCTTCGGTAGTTCGAGGCCTCGGAACATTTCTTCGAAGTTCTTGTCGAAATCGTCGAACCAGCTGGTCAACGGGGATCTGAAGCGTCGCTTGAACCATTCTGGGAATAATTCATTGTCTTCCAATCGATTTCACCTCCTTGTTTCGATACTCGTAGAGGGTCTTGCGCGTCTTCTCCAAGAACGCGATGAATTCCGGCAGCACAGTCTTGCCGAGCTGGCTAAGCTCATAGGTTCCTTCCACTGGCTCATCGACAATTCCGGCCTCTGATAGCGCTGTGAGATTATGGTAGACGAGTTTTGGGTTGATTCTCGCTCGAAACTCCCGTTTGAGAGCGGATTTTTGAAGCAAGGGCGCCAGCATTCGCATACGGGTCTCATTCACTAGCAGTTCGATTGTGCGGAGAGTTTGCTGCAAGGTCTGCTCGAGTGTATCCTCGAACCATCCCAGAGTCTCGACCTGCACCTTCCCCCTGCTTAGTGCTCCTGGCGCTTCTTCTTCGATGAAATCTGGAGCGATCTCTTCGGGGGAGAGAATCAAGGATCGAGCATTCTCCGATTGGCTGATGAGTCGTATGCAATTCCAGACTGTTTGTTCTGGGAGACGCGCGGAGCAGAATGCGAGGATGATCTCTTCTTTCTTGATTCCACAGAGGTCGGCTTGGATGGTCGAATTGTCATCGTCTCTCCTTATGATGGGGTCGAGATAGGTGTCGAATCCGTTGCTTAGCAGTATTCTGGATGCTATGTATTTCTGGAAGACTTCGAGTTCCTTATCGCTGGATGGGTCGCCGAATTGATCACTGAACGTTCCGTAATCTAGGGCGGTGCTTGGCTCTACTTTTCGCGCTGCATGTTCGTTGGATAGTCTTAGGTTCGTTGCGCTAACGCTCCTCTGTTACCTATGGTAACCGGTGGGACAGATAAATGTTACCTGAAGTAACGAATAGACTGTTGGTAACGTTAGTAAACAGATACTCTTGTCACTCCCTCGATCTTGAGAAGTCTGGGAACTATTTCACCAGGTACGGCCTTATCACCGATCAAGACAAGCTTAGGCTCCGGCGCCAATTCTGGATCATCAACCAGCGCCTGTCGAATACTAATTCCCAGCTCTGAGAATAGCTGAGAAGCCCCTGCTAAGATTCCCGGTCTATGAGGATCTTGAACCACGATTTCTACCACGCCGAGGCCAAGCTGCTTTGCGACCCCTCTCAGCGACATTCCCGCGGACCGCAGATTGGAAAATAGGGTTTTGAGTTCTGGGCTGTTCTCGACCATTCGTATCGTCTCATCTACAGTTCGTCTGTCGACCCCTGCTGACTTTGCTATTCTTACAATCGGGACCTCGATATCGTTCAGATAGATTCCTTCGTCTCTAACACTAAACCCATTCTCAAGAAGTGTGCGGACGACTCTCAACCGCTCAGGATGTCCCTCCATCAGAGCCTCTATCTTGTGCCACACTCGTGCCCAACTCCTACGTACAGAACTGTACTGGCAAGCTTAAAATGTTACTTACACGCACAGACATCGACGTTTCGCTTGCAGACTCTCGCAACACGAGACCCTATGAGAATCCACCTTTCTCAAGACGAGATACCAACCAGCTGGTACAATATTCAGGCCGATCTTACTGAGCCTTTGCCCCCACCGTTAGATCCAGGAACAAAACAACCAGTCAACCCAGTCTCACTAGAGAGAATCTTCGCAAAAGAACTGATTCGCCAGGAAATCAGCTCCGAACAGAGTATCACCATCCCAGAAACGATTCGAGAAGCCTATATCCAGATAGGTAGACCGACTCCACTAGTACGGGCAAGGAGACTTGAGAGGTTTCTAAGGACTCCCGCCAAGATCTTCTACAAGGCAGAATACCTCAGCCCCACCGGAAGCCACAAGCCCAACACGGCGCTGGCTCAGGCGTATTACAACAGCCAGCAGGGAACCCGGAGACTAGTGACCGAGTCCGGGGCTGGCCAGTGGGGATCGGCTCTAGCCCTTGCTTCCTCGATCTTCAACCTGAAGTGCAGGGTCTACATGGTCCGAGTTAGCTACGACCAGAAGCCCGGCCGAAGAACGATGATGGAAACGTACGGGGCCCAAGTCTTGCCCTCGCCCAGCAGGGATACCAAATTTGGAAAATCTTTGCTGGACCAGAATCAGGACCATCCTGGGACCCTGGGAATAGCCATTAGCGAAGCGCTGGAGGATACCCTGACTCACGAGGATTCACGGTATTGCCTGGGCTCAGTATTGAACCATGTCCTACTGCACCAGTCAATCATAGGACTTGAAGCGAAGAAACAATTTGAGAGCATCGACGTCGAACCTGACGTTCTTGCCGGATGTATCGGAGGAGGATCGAACTTTGCCGGGTTCGCCTATCCCTTCATGTCAGACAAGTTGAAAGGCAAATCCGAGACAGAGTTTGTCGCGTGCGAACCAAAGGCCGTGCCCTCAACGACTCGAGGCACATACACGTACGACTTTGGGGACACCGCGGAAATGACTCCACTCTTGAAGATGTACACTGTTGGACACAAGTACGTTTCACCACCCATCCACTCGGGAGGCCTCCGATATCATGGAAAAGCCCCCTCACTCTGCTATCTGATCGACAAAGGACTAGTGAAGCCCATAGCCTATCATCAGACAGAGGTTTTCCAGGCTGCGAGAACCTTCGCTCAGACTGAGGGAATGATCCCGGCACCAGAAACAGCGCATTGCATCAAATACGTAATTGACGAAGCAATAAGATGTAAGGAGTCGAACGAAGAGAGAGTCATAGCCTTCAACAATTGCGGGCACGGCCTCTTGGACCTCAAGGCGTACGAAGACTTTCAAGCAGGAAGACTCGTAGACTATGAGCCTGCCAGCATTCAAGTCGAATCCTACGTTAGATGAAAGGCAGTTTCAGGATAGAATAGTCCAACTAATCTCTATCGAGAAGCGTCCAGAGGACGCTCTTGAACTCCTCTCCAAGCATTATCGCGTTGAAATGCCTGCTCTTAGAATCGGACTCCCGCGGGGAGAGAAGAGGGCGCTTGGATGCTACGTCCATCGTGAAAAAACGATCTACATATCCAACCAAGAGTATCTCTACGACCCTTACGTGCTGATACACGAGTTTTACCATCATCTGAGAAATGTTGGCGGCAAGCACCGCGGCACGGAAAGACACGCAAAGGAGTTCGCTCTATCTTTTCTCAGGACCCCCTAAGCCTTGATACGCCGGAAGACTAGAACAAGAACAGACTTGAGTCTAGGCCCTCAAGTCCACAAGGTGTTAGGGAGCGCTTTTTCCGGGATGTGAGCTATGTGCCTGGCCGCGTAGACTTCGCCGCAGTGCGGGCAGCGTAGGCTGCGTCGCCACATCCTGTAGACCAGCCTTAATGCGATGTAGCTCATGAGAAAGACGATAACTCCGAAAACCGCTGCATCAGCGTTGATGATGAAAATGAAGTAGTGAAAGTCGACCATTCGTCAGGCGTCCCCCGGGCCGGCGTGAGATTGCTGTGGATAGCCGTGTGGATCGTATCCGGAATCCATAGGCTATATTGGCCGCCATATGGTATAAACCTACCTCGAAAAGAAAAATGCGCGATTCTTCTATCGTCGCGCAGAACCTTTCTCAAAAGTCGAAAGAACTAGGGCTGGCTGCTCGGAGCAGTCGCCTGCTGGGGCTGAAGAATCTCGTCCGCGTGAGTAATTTTCACGAGACCCTTCAGCAATAATCTATTCGTCATCTTTGCGCAAATATCACAGTCTTTACCGGGGCAGTAGCCCTTCAGGAAATTCTCGCACTTCCATCGATAGTTTTCGATCTCCACGGTGGACATAGAATAGAGCCTTTCTTCGCATTCTCCCTTTCCCCAAATCGACTAAAGTCTCGCGTAACTAGTCGGCAAAATTCCGAGTAACAGTCACGACGACCGTCGGCTCCTCTCCCTGTAGATCTCTCGCTGAATCAAGAATCGCATGATCTCGCTTGTTCCCCCGCCGATCATCATGAATCTAGCGTCACGGAAATAGCGCTCGATCGGGAGATCCCTGGTATACCCAATTCCTCCGTGAACCTGCAATGCTTGGTGCGCTATTTCGAAAGCGGACTCAGTGGCAAAGAGCTTGGCGGTGGCGCCTTCGAGTCTTGCTGGTTTTCCCTCATCGAGAAGTCGGGCCGCCTTGACGATGAGCAAGCGGGACGCTTCAAGCCTAACGAGCATGTCTGACAGTTTGAAACTGACCCCTTCGAACTCCTTGATTGGCCGGCCGAACTGCTGTCTCCTTGACGAGTAGTCTACGGCTGACTCAAAGGCTGACCGAGCGATCCCCAGCATTCCCGCCGCGACTGCTGGGCGTTCCCGGTCAAGCTCATCAAGCAGTATCGGGAATCCTCTGTGAAGCCCCCCAACCACATTCTCGTCAGGAACCCTTACGTTGCGAAACCTAAGATGGACGACGTTTGCGCCGCGCATCCCAAGGAGGCTATACGTCTTCACCACTTGCACTCCTCTGGATTCCCTCGGGACAACAAGGGCGCTAACTCCAGACTTGGGAGCCTTTCTAGGCTCTGTGACGGCGAATACGAAGAGAAAATCAGCAACCCCACCATTTGTGATGAAACGCTTCTCACCGTTGAGAACGAAATCCCGCCCTCGACGTTCTGCATGTGTCTTGATGGAGGCCGCGTCTGATCCCGCTCCCGGCTCGGTCAGTGCGAGCGCCCCAACCTTCTCCCCCCTGAGCACAGGATTGAGAAACCTCTGTTTCTGCGGCCTGCTTGCAAAGTTGGCGAGTGGCGCAGCGTACAATGCCCCTGAAGCCAAGCGGGCCATTTCCGTAGCGGCGCTTATGGCTGAGATCTCCTCGGCAACAATGATTTCAAAGCTCCACCCTAGTCCATGGCCTCCGTCACTCTTCGAAAAGGCAACACCGAGAAGCTGTTGCTCTCCCAGTTTCCGAAGTATATCCCGGGGAAACCATCCCTCTTCGACTTTCTCAGCTACAGGAGCAACATGCTCCTTTGCGAAGCGCTGAACTTTCTTTCTGAATTTCGCTTCAGGATTTGATTCGAAAAGGTCCATGCTACGCGACCGGAGGTCTGGCCGAGACTAATACGGGCGACCCTGTTGCCTCAGAATCTGCTAGGCGTATTGCGTGGGCGCGATTACCAGAGGCTTTGGCTTTGCGATCAGCGCCAGAGTCTCTTGAAAGACAGGCCGATATGCGATCCCGTACATGATTAGGCCATCCTTTCCCTCGTAGTCGAGTCTGCGAAGGACGCCCTCGAGCTTGACACCGGGTTTCAAGTCCTGAAGGTTTGCGTCGACAAACAACACTTTGTTCTGGTCGAGTAGCTCAAAGTTTGATGTGAATCTCTTCTTGAGAGGTAGCTTGGATACGCTCTTCAATCGAGCGATGAGCGGGTATCGCTTGACCTCCATCTTCCCTGTGCATTCTGAATCAAGACATTTCTCTCTGGCAGGGAAGTAGATCCGTTCGCATCCATAGCATAGACTGAGAATGAAGGATTTGCCGTTTACCGGCTCTACATCCCCGACGAGTCTAGGGATCTCAAGCCTCTGCTTTATTCTATGCAGACGAGCCCTGATCAGGTCCTGGTAGGTTTCTATCTTTATCGTCGTCTTCCTCTTGATGTACTCCTCCACAGTGGGTGTCCGCCCCCTCTTTTCTTCTATACCATCTTGGACCTCGAACCAAGTTGCGTTGGAATATGCTCCAGAGCCGTAGGATACTGCTAGAACCTGATCTCCGGGTTTGGAATTGTCGAAAACAGATGCGAGAGATATGAGTGTCGAAGCCGCATAAGTGTTGCCTGTGTCCAAGACCTTAAGCCAAGGCTTGACTTTCTTTTCGATATCCTGCTCGGTAAGCCTCATTCTTTCGGAGATGGATTCATCCTCCACGTAAGGAATCTTGTCTTCGGTCAGAGCCGTGCATGTCTTCATGGGTAGGTATCCTGAGGGTTGATGGAAGGTTATTGCATCGAACTCTGATAGGGAGAGATCAGGATGCTTACGGAAGAGATTGGCGATGGCACCGATGACATGCGACTTGTAGGCTTCTACGGTGGTGCGGCCGAAATGCGACGGTACGGCCGCCTGGTCGCGTCTCCAAAAGTCCATAAACAGACTTGAAAACGGCGCTATATC
>MNHO01000058.1 GCA_001919285.1 archaeon 13_1_40CM_2_52_13 | reverse complement strand
TGATCCCGGTTAGCTGGCCAGTTCCAGTTCCTGTAAGGAAGGCGGCTCGTATGTTCAACTGTCCAGTGGTTGGGTTGAAGGTTCCGGCGAAGCCGATTCCGACTGTTCCGGTTCTGCCGAGTATTGTACCAGTGAACGTTCCGATACCAGCTATGAACCCGGATCCTGTAGGAGTTATCACAGCTACATCAGTGCCTGATAATGTCCCGAAAAGATCGCCTAGTGCGTTGATCGTGAGGCTCTGAGTGATGATTGTGTAGCCATTTATCACTTGGACATTGATGGTTGTCGCGGTGGTTGTGAAGGTTCCCGTGGCTGTCTGAGTTGTAGTTGCCTGGGCGGTAGGCAGGAAGAGTAGGAAGACTGCGGGTAGCAGGTAGAAGATTCTCCTGATTATTTTCGTTAATTCTCACCTCCCTGATTTTTTGTTCGGTATCTTATTGTCACAGCGCCTCCTCGGCGCTCACGTCGTCAGCTCCAGATCAGACCCAAAGCGTTCGTCTTATCCGGCAAGCAATAGTCCGAGCTGGATAGGGCCCCAAGCCAAGTCCAATGACTATTAATTTTTTCGATTGTCGAGGATACCATGGCAGCGGTCTGAAACGCACAAGAGGACTGGGCCAAACTCAGCAGCGCAGGTATTGTGGTCCTCTTGGAAATTTCCTTGTTAAATACTCGAACCAGCGTCCGTTGCGCCTTTGCGAAAACGCGAGATTGTCATCCCTCGCCGCACGCGTCAGGTCTGGCTAGAAGCAATGCTGAAGATCTGGGCTCAACAAGAAGATGCCCAGGTGAGACGAATGGGTAGATTGGTCAGAGGTTACAAGACAGAAGGGGAGAATATGCACTGGCACCTCACAGGGCTGAAGAAAGGAATGGGAACTGTAGAGGTCACTTACGCGCCGTCTCTTGGAACGCTCGCAATATTGGTGCACGACAATCGACGAGGATTCTGGGCTGGACAAGCCTACCAGAGGCTAGCACGGGAGATCATGAAGAGAACCAGAGAGTCGCGAAGGCTAGGCTTCTTGCGTTCGGAGTCACGAGACCCTGAACAGCATGTTTCAACAAGACGATCAGCGATCGAGGAAGTGTAAAGCCATGGGCAATTCCACTGGTTTCGCAGGTTAATCCGGAAAGTTCTTATCGGCAGAAGCCGTAAAGGGTGTTGGATGAAGGGCGTTTGAGGGTCGCGATAGGCGATCTTATCGCGTCGCTTTTCCTAGCCTTTTTTATGGTTGGGTTCGTTGGTCTCGTTTACAACATCAATGTAGGGAGTGGCTGGCCCATCCTTACTACCATAGGACTATTGTCCTTCCTTGTCATGGCCTATGTCTTGCAGAACCAGAGAAAGAACCAGCGGAAATGGGAAAAACGGCCTATCACGTTTCCCAACCCGGAAGGTGGAGGCATTCTGGGCGTGTATGTGGAGCGTCCTTGGTATAGTGAATTGGCCGAGTTGGGCAGACGGTACAAGAGGAAGACGCACAAGTCTCAAGAAAAAAAGCGCTAGACTTGTCGAGCAGGATGAGTCGTTTTCTGAATATGGCTGTGCCACCTTACTTTTATCATGAACCGAAGGATAGCAACACTCTGATTATTGTCGTAGCTGTAATAGGCTTGATTGGACTGATTCTGGTTGGAGCAATAGTTGCTTTCGTGTTCTATTCACCGAATATTCTGAGATCCAGTAGCAGTTCGCGTAGCTTGCAGGATCCAAGGGTCACTAGTGCGACGCTGACTTGTACTGGGATCTGCAATCTCACAGGGCAATTCTACTCAGACTATACTAGCCAGTCGAGGCCGATAGCCTCGAATGGACCGGGAATCTGGATGCTCGAAAGACCCTCGAACGCAATCTACTGGGATATCGAATGGCGATTCAATCTGACCTCAACCGGATCGATAACGATAGCGCTGAATACTGGATTTGTGGTCCTTCACCTTCAAGGTCCAACAAGCAACCAAGGCTCATGGACCACCTCCGCAGGACAATACTAGGAAGTCTCACTTCCGTGAGACTGAAAGGGGGCTTCAGAATGGAAAATAGAATCTAGGTGTTCCTAAGGACCCTAGGCATGTTGCCTGGAAATGGCGATTCCCTCAAACGCTAGCACAATCTCGAATGACCCTCGGGACACGTCGGGGCTACGCGCTACATCGCGTTGACTCTTGACTTAACGGAGCGAGTCTCTGGTCTGAGAGTCTGCGAAGAGCTGAACCCTTCCACAGTTCTGACAGAGGAACGCGTCCAGGTGGAGTATGCCCTCTCCCAACTCAGCCCAGTCTCCAAAGAGAAGGTGAGCTGCTCCCCTCGTTCCTCCGGTCCGGAATGGAATGTCGCCCATGTCGACCATAGCCGTGTTGCAGCTTTGACACTTGACAGCAAGGATAGTTTGAGAAGTGGATTCCGACAAGATTCTCGATTGGAAGTTTTGGGTTACTAAGCATTAAGCTTTCAGAGCGCTCAGCTATCCCTGATCACAACGCCAAGACAGCATACTCAGCGAAGAGTTGCAACTTTTGGTTTCGCTTATCTCTTCTTCAGATAAGGGGGAAGGCGCTCTCTCCGACTCCTCTCTACTTTGCAAAAGAATCCCGATTTCTACGCCCGGTACCTGCAAGTCTGGTGCTGGACCTGCGGTAGGGTCACGACTCATGAGATAACCTTCCGTTGGGGCGGGCGATGCTTTCTCTGCAAAGAGTGTGGAAATATCGTCGTAGAGAAGCTGTGATCAGAATGGATTTCTTACTGTCCAAGCTAGTCCGGATGCAGATGGCTAGGAAACCTCGCTTCCACGAGCCGAGGGAATCGCCGAAAATCTAAGGTTCTACTAAATAACTCGCCAAAGACGAGGCCTACGGGACGACGATGGGTTTCATAAGACGGCAGTTGTCGATATTTGCACCCCTGAGCATCAACCGCCGTGGCCTCTCCTTTCTAGGAACTCTGGCTTTCATGACGGCCTTCTTTGGGGCCCGAGTTTTCGCAATTCTGAACCCAACCGTGGTCGTCGCACAAGGGACTATCCACTTTCACCATTTCTGGTACGGACTGGGAATGATTACCCTCGCAGGCTGGCTCGGCATAGCCTTCAACAGGCCAAGACTAGTCAGAACATATGCGATAATTTTCGGCCTCGGCGCTGGTCTCATCGGAGATGAAGTGGGATTGCTGTTAACATTCGGCGATTACCAGTCCAGTTTCACTACAGATTTCTTCGTCGGAGTAATCGGCTTCATTATTCTCGCAAGCACCCTGGTCAGATACAGGAAGATTGTCATGAAGGACGTGACGCATACGAGCTGGAATGAACGGCTCATCTACATTGGAATAAATCTAGCCGGACTATCAGCAATCTTCTTTGCAGTAAACAGCATCACAGCGGGTCTGGTACTGGCCGCGATCGGAATAATTCTGATTATTTCTGCATTCGAAGCGGCGAGAGCAGGCATAGCAGCCGGAATTATCTCGGGAAGCATCGCGGCGGTCGGGAATTTTCTACTTGCTCAGAACTACGACGTAATCGGAAGAACATTCGAAGGCACCCCCTTAGCGCCGACAGGTGCGATTGAAAGCTTAGCAGCGGCGACAATCTACGTACTAGCCGTAGACGTGTTTCTTGCCGGAGTCATCGGCGGGGCTATCTTAGGACTGATCTTCGCGAGAGTACATGAAAGGTATTTGAAGGGTCGTAGTCTTCGCACTCGTGGAATCATTTTCGGTGTCATTCTCTGGATACTGCTCAGCCTATCCAGTTTCGGGTCCGAGTTCGGTCTCCTATACGACACCATCTCAGTAGTAATTGGACTAGTAGCATACCTAGTCTATGGAATCCTCCTGGCTCGATTCTTTCCAAGATTCAAACGAAACATACCCGACACGGGAAAAGGGTCCGATGGGCAACAAGCGATCCCTGCAGGGACGATGTGAGAAAGTCCTCTCCGTTCTTCAGTTCGAAATTTGATCTAGGTGCGATGATCAGATCTTGCGCTGGGCGGACGCTATCACTGGCACTATCTCTCGTCCGACTACGCCTGCTGCTATTGCTTCTAGTCCGACGAAAAGCAGTCCGATGGACAATAGAAAGATCAGGGTTCTAATTGCCAATGCTGGGAAGGCTAGGAAGATGATCGCAAGAACAATGCTCAATACTCCAACAACCCCCGACGCCGCTCTCGATCTCGTCGGGAGACTCTTACCTGCTCCTGCCATTGTCAAAGCCGCGACGCCACGGACAAACAAGGCAAAGTAGAGAAAAATTACCAGGGTCGCAACGGCTACCCCCGGCGAAGCAAGTACGATTACGGAGAGAACGAAGGCCAGTACTCCCAGGATGACGTCGGCAGCGCGCAGCCACGTTGGGAGGAATTTTCCCATTGCCCCTAGGACAATATCTCGCGATCCCAGAAAAATGAGACCGACCGCGAGTATGGCCACCAGTGTGAAGAATGCCAGACCCGGATACCCTATGACCAATAATCCTGCAACCAATGATACCAATCCAAGAATAACTTCTGCAACTCGCACCCAACCCGGCATTTTTTCGATTGCAACCAAGAAGAATACCGGTTCCAGGCTTTTCCGCTTTGCACTTAACGGTATGCTACCTTTTTGCAGAAATATCCGTGGTGTTCCTCTCCATCGCCCACAGTCCGAGCAGATTGTATTGCTTCTGAAACCTGGATCCAAATACGCTCCTAGACGCTTAATGCAAGTTAGCAAAATCAATTCGCTGAGTCTTGGGCAGAGGGAGAGATGCAACGAACTTCAGCTCCGAAACGGCCGACTCGGCCCGCCTTCCACAGCGTCCGCGGCCTCGAATAGAGTCTCTCACTGATCTCGTCTTCGGCCTGGCTCTATCAATAGGCGCCATCATTCTAATCAGCAAACAGCCCACGGACCCAGTGGACCTCTACCGGGCGATCGTCGGGTTCGGGTTCAGCTTCCTCATCCTAATCCAGATCTGGTTCCGCTTCACGGAAGTAATGTCCGTCCTACCCGTTCAGACGACTTGGACCCGGGTCCTCAACACAATCCTCCTCTTCCTTGTCGCTCTCGAACCCTACCTGTTCAACATTCTGCCACTCTTTCTCAGTCCTCTGCAAACCTTTAGCGAGCTCTACGACGTTACATCGTCCCTCTACGCCTTGGACATAGGCGCTATCTATGGCATCTTAGCTGTGTTTACGCACATTCTCGCAAGCGAGGAGAGGAAGCTAGTAGCCCCCGATCTACTGAGAAGATACAAGCTCAGTCGTAACCTTGAGATTGTTGTCGCAACCATTTTTCTAGTATCTGCTATTCCGCAAATTTGGACCCTAGACGCTCGTTACACCATCTGGGCATCAACCTTCTTTGTCTATCGCGGGGGAAACCTTGTGAGAGGATTGCAGAAACGGCGTAAAGCCCCCTAAACTTGGACTGTCTTCAAACGCCGATCTTACGTTGATCATCATCCTCGACTGTAACTGTTCAAAATATCAACAAGTAACGGCATCAATTCAACGCCGCTACACGTGGTGCGGGTTATCTTTGTCAAAACAACCCAGAGCGGCGAACTCCAAGATGACCAGCTTCACTGGAGTGTTCCTGCTCGTCTTCTCAGTCTTGGTCGTTGTTCTGGATACAGCGAATTTTTTCGCCATCGGTATCTCGTTCTTCATCATGCTGATCGGAGTCATGCTGGTGATGGTGGGAGCGATGGGGGGGGGTCGAGAAGAAACCCGATCCCACTTCGACTCACACGGAGGTGCTTAGGGAGATCGTCAAAGTCAGATGCAAATACTGTGGCGCGTTGAATCTCGAGACCAGTCAAAACTGCTCCAATTGCGGAGCGCATCTCTGATAATTTCGATCTCAATATTTTGACATTGAGATGTGAGTACTCAGAAAGGATTGGATTCATTGACCGCATCTGGTGAATCCTGGGGAACTTATTCTCCAGAAAATGGATAGATGCGTATCGGAAGTTAGAAAGTGAGAGAAATACGGTAATTTTGGGTAAACAATCCCAGAATAGTTATCAGTTTTGAAAACATCCGCAGAATACAATAGATTTATATTCAAAAGTCCACTTATATGTGATACGGTGAATTCGGGACGCGAGCTAAGCCCAAAAAGAAGAGTAAGAAGTAGAATCCGACGAGTTATCTGACTTCTACTTCGAAATTCCCGAGTTTCTTTTGTTTATTCCGACCTGAATTCTAAAGGCTCTTCAAAGACCCGCGCCCCTGTCATGCGTCTCTGTAATCGAGAAGTGCCAGAATGAACATAGCGTGGGACCAGGCGAGAGGCGACGCGGATATCGGTTCTCCATTGTCCTTGTGAACCTGCTCTGCAAAGAGTTGTAGTTCGTCAACATGTTTCACGCACCATTCGATGAGGGTCTTCGCCTTCTCATAATTTCCCTGCTGGCAACGGTAGAGCGCCATCCAGAGGGTAGTGATGAACCATGGATTTCCTCCATGGTACGTGTCGCCCGGGTACCGCCCGATCCCTTCGGAAGCGTAGGTGAATGCGGTCTCGATCTGTCGGGAGCTGCTGAGGATTCGGGGATCATCCGGTTCGAGAACTCTAAACGGATAGGTAAGGCCGAGTATGGCTGTGTCGATGGAAGAGTCGTAGGGCTTAACAGATTTCAGGAACCGGCCACTCTGCTCGTCCCACAGATGTTTGACGATTGCAGTCTGCAAATTCTTAGTCTCGTTTGACCATGCGTTGGATAGCACTTCGTAACCGAGGGTCGAGGCGATTCTAGCGCTTTCTCTCAGGGCGGCTGTGGCGGCGGCGTTCGTGTATGTGTGAAGAGCCTGTTTTTCTTCCCATAGGTCAAAGGAGGGTCCTACGAGCCTCGTGTCGGGGTCCCTGTTTCGAAGGAGATGCTCGACGCCCTTCTTCACTGTCGGCCACATGTCAGCAAGAAACTCCTCGTCCCTCGTCAAAGTGTGGTGCTGGCCGATGCCCCAGAGAATAGTTGCGCACTGATCCTCCTGTTCTCCCCAAGAAGGACCCGGAGATTTTTCAATATGGTATCTCTGGGCCCAACCGCCATCAGGCTGCTGGACTTCCTTGCACCATTGATAGAAAGCTGCCGCGTCGTGATTGTAGCCACAGCGATCCAGAGCATAAGCTACGTACGTACCATCTCTCGACCAGACATAGCGATAGTCAGGCTCCAGAGTTGGGGCCGCGATTATTCCTCCAAGGTCAGGAGAGACAAGGGTCTGGAGGGTAAGTAACGATCTTCGAAGCAGTTCCCTCCAATGTTCCTGGACCACTGTAGCCTTGTTCCTTCTAAGCCAGTCCTGGCAGGATCGATTCACATCGTTGACCATTTCTGCGAGCGAACTCTGTCTGGCCTCTTCCAAGATATCGAGAGCCTGTTGCTTGTTGTGGCCGAAGGTCATCAGAAGGACAAGCTGTTCCCTCGCGCCCTGAGGTAGGTCGCCAAGGTTCCATTTTAGACAGGAATTTACTCCCTTCACACCTGCATGCAGGGCTAGGGAGTTTCCGACGAGCTGACCATCTTTGGCATCGACAAAGGCGTCCGATCCTTCTTCATGCACTCCGCACTGGTGCTGTGAAGAGGGTTTGTCTGCACCATACGTGAACCAGTAGTGTCGCTTGTACGAAACGACACTGTCAGTCTTCTCATCATAATAGCAAGCATCGCCCGACGGTGTCTCGGCTATGTCGAAATCGTTGTAATAGAGAAAACTGATCTTCAAAGCCTCGCTACCTCCATTGGCCACTTCGAAGATCCGGACCAGAGCGTCCTTGTTAGGCAGAACAAGATCAGTCGCCTTTACCTGTATACCTTCAGGGTTCGCAAAACTTGTTTCGAGAATAGTGCTATCAGGAAGAAATCGTTGTTTCCGTATCCAAGGATCATCAGTCAACCAGCTGAAAGATTCGTTGCCGTTTCGCCCGACCAAGATCCCTGGAAGGGATCCGCGAACGTGTTGCGGATAATTGTGGCTCGGCCAGAAGAGATGACGCAACTCCCCGTTCTTCCCAATTGTGACAAGGGTTGAACGGTTCCCCATTGGAGCTTGCTGGCTGGTCGAAAACATCTTCCGATGCTCTGTAAGCGAGTCCGAGGTGACTCGAATCTTAAATGGGTTAGGTATCTGAACCCATAGGATTGATGGAACAGGTACAATGCGCATTCTCCGGCATCATGATGCAATCTCTCCTTTCGAGAGAATCTCCACTTGATTCCTGCGTCTGTCAAACATGCTAATGGGTGGGCTTTGCGAGCAGAACCTTTGAAACAAGCTAAGGAGCACTGTCAATCGTTTTCGCGAATGGCCATAACCTGAACCCCAGCTTCCAACTCCAAAATAATACCACTCTCCTGATTTCATCAGGATGCTAATCATGGGGAACTGATACGTTACTTGGGAAATGTTGCTTCTTTCCAGGACAAGGTCCTGCGGCTGATCTACTAGATCGTTGATCGAAGTGGCTTCTTGGCGCCGTGTTCGGTTTGTCGCTTGTCGGGGGCTCAAGTACACGAGAAATGCGAGTGCCACTGGCACCAGGCCCATCACTGCAGGTAGAGGATAGAGCTGCTGAGCGCCAGTCAGTACTGCGTATGCTACAAGAGATACGAGGGATACTATCCAAATGAGGGAAATCACATATGCGGGACGAAACGTTCGAGATGTTATCTTCTTGTATGGAACACCTATCAGATGGCTGTCCGTGAAGTAGGGTCCGTAGCCGCGAGTTGTAAACCCATCCCTCAGAGCGTCGTTTGCTAGTCTACCAATGTACGGGCTTGCAACTCCCCCAAGGAAAGTCTCGCCCATGGGAGGGGGTTTTCGTCTCTCCAAGATATGCTTTGAGAAGTGTAAATCCATTCTGACGATCGATGAATGAACACTTTTAGAGGCTAAGCTGGGGCGGCCAGCTGTAATGTTGTTGGATCTCAGAGAACGCTTCGCATTCGGGCTAAATCTTGACGATCCGTGGAGGTATAGTGGAATACTTCCTCCCAGGTCAATAATTATTCCCCATCTATTATCCGTGAGTTTGCCTGAGGGCAAGATTCTCGACGAAGCTGACGACCAAGAGATCCGAGAGCATGGAGAGTTAGAGCCCAGGACTGTCGCGAGCCGAGCCGTCTTAGCTCTCGCGGATAATCTCGTCCAGGCGAAGATCGATTTTGTCCGTTGCTGGTTTCCGTGGAAATACTTCGAACCAATTCCTATCTCTGAATCATCACTCGATCAGCTACTCGACCAATCTTACTCCCAATGGCCCCTCGATGATCTCGTCAATACTTTGACAAGTCGAGGTGTGGGAGTCGTCCCGGTGATAGCTTGCGGATATCAACGGATGCTTCCTCAGGGGTTGGAGCCTGACCCGAACCGAGATCTATACCTGAAACGAGCCTCCATTCATGCACAGCTTATGGTGCGCCATTACAAGGATCGGATCAAGTCTTGGCAGATTGAGAACGAGCCGAACTGGTGGGCTGAACACGAAGCTGGGGGATGGCGGTCAGGCTTTGCCTGGGTGCATGAACATGGATTCAGACACGAGCTTCTACAGACACTCAACGACACAGTTCATAGAGAAGACCCGTCCGCCAGAACGATCATTAACCTTGAGGCCGATGCAATGGTCTTGGACCCTGGAATCTACTCATCCTATTGCGATATTCTCGGCTTGGACTTTTACCCAAACTACAAGATCTCTCATCCAATCAACACGAAGGTCCTGAAACTGGCTGACCGAGTAGCGAAGAAATTGAGCAAGCCTGTCATGGTCTCTGAGACAGGATATCCCAGCGGGCCATCACTCCTAGCATACTCCGCTGAGAGTCAGGCCAAGTACGTATCGGATGCCTGCAGAGAAGCGTACGGACTTGGCGGTGTGACCGGAATCGGAATATGGCGCTTTATCGACACGGCTTGGAGATCGTTTCCGCCTCAAGAGAATCATTTTGGCCTGTTCGACAATAAGGGAAAACCGAAGGCAGCATGGTCCGAGTTCTCGAAAGTCATTAAAGATTTGAAATGAGTCAACACAACCGACGGATGCTGAGGTGGTTAGTCGAATGAAGGGCAAGACGCTCAAAGAGATCATTGGGACCGAGGAGAGGAGTCTTTACAGGCTGATCTCACTAATCGCTAAACTGTCTACCCAGGTTCGGGAGATGATTCCGAAAGAGCTCGGTTTTGCGGGAGGCATCAATCCCTACGGAGAGAAGCAGCTGCAGATCGATGTCTGGTCAAACGATCTCTTCACCAAAAAGCTCCTGAGAAGTGGCCTCGTCAAGAGACTCGCTTCGGAAGAGATGGAAGAGGTTGCGGAAGCAAAAGCCGGAGAATATTCGATCGTTCTCGACCCGTTGGACGGTTCTTCAAATTTGAAGAGCAATAATTTGCTGGGAACCATTGTTGGAGTCTACCGCGAAAAGCCGTTGCCTGCAAGAGGAAGGGGCCTTCATGCAGCGATGTACTTCCTCTACGGGCCGTATCATCAGCTGGTGCTAGCACTTCACGATGGCGTTCGGACCTTCGCAGCCCTCGGCAGAGGATCTGAAGGAACCAGGTTCATCTCGGATGGTCTGGTCCGCCAGCTTCCCAAACCACCAACGGTTTATGGTATCGGAGGCCTAAGGGAGAAATGGACTCCAAGAGTAAGAGAGTTTGTGGAGAGTCTGGAGAAGCGCAAGATGTCCCTTCGATACGGCGGGTCTTTCGTCGGTGACTATAATCAGGTCTTGACAAAGGGTGGATTCTTCGCATATCCCGAATTGACTGATGCTCCTGACGGGAAATATCGGTTGCAGTTTGAGTCGAACCCAGTGAGCTTCATCACAGAGAAGGCTGGGGGCCGAGCGAGCACGGGCACAGGGAGCATTCTCGATATTGAACCGAGCAGCATCGTCCAGCGAGTCCCAACCTATCTCGGAGATTCAGATCTGGTCCAGGAGTTCGAGTCTCTCTATCATTCAAAGAGCCAGCCAGCATGAAGCCACGGATCTCTATCGAGCCCTCGATTCTGAGCGCGGACTTTACCCGACTAGGTCAGCAAGCCAAAGAAGCAGAGGATGCCGGGGTCGAAGGCATACAGATAGATGTAATGGACGGACACTTCGTCCCAAACCTGACATTCGGACCCGGAGTCGTCAAAGCATTGAGAAAATCAGTAGCCCTATTCTTGGACGCACATCTGATGATCGATAATCCCCACAGCTTTCTTGAAGAATTTGCGCTCTCAGGGGCAGACAGGATCATTGTGCACGAAGAAGTCTGCAAGGATCTTCCAACGGTTCTCAAGGCAATCAAGAAGCTAAAGGTCGAAGCAGGAGTCGCCATAAACCCCGAGACGCCAGTCACCACGGTGGAGAGAGTCCTCGATGCTGCGGACTGTGTCCAGGTGATGACAGTCCACCCGGGATTCTCGGGACAGCGTTTCATGGAAGATCAGCTCAGCAAGATTCAGCGTCTTAGGCAAGAGATAGACCAGCGACACTTGAAAGCGTCAATCGTTGTGGATGGAGGAATCGATGCGAAGACAGCGCCACTAGCTGTGAAATCGGGTGCTACAGTCTTGGTGGCCGGGTCGAGCGTCTACAACCAATCAGCACCAGTCGCCCAAAATGTCCTGACTTTAAGAAACAGCATAGCAGCAACGGTTGCAGCGATAGGCTCAGATTGAAGTAGAGAACCGGCCACATCCTCTATCGTTATCATGACAAACGACTCACAAGCCGGCTTCTCAACGCTAAGCGATCTCGAAGAGGCCGCCTCAAGGAAGACCGACAAGTCTGCCTGGGCCTACATCCAAGGTGGCGCCGGCGAGGAATGGACGATGAGGGCGAACCGCGAAGCATTCCACCGCAGGACCCTACGACCAAGAGTTCTGGTCGATGTTGAGAATCTAGAATTCGGCGCGACCCTCCTCGGAACTAAAGTGTCCGCGCCGTTCTACGTATCTCCAACTGCTTCCCATGGCCTCGTGCACCCGGATGCCGAGGCTGCGACCGCACGAGCCGCAGGCAAGGCCAACATCCTCGCCACCTTCAGCACACTATCTTCAATATCGCTCGAAGACATAGCCAAGGCAGTTACGACGAGTCCCAGATGGTTCCAGCTCTATCTACAACCAGAATTCTCAGCCACGAAGAGCCTGGTCGAAAGGGCCGAGAAGGCCGACTACAAGGCCATAATCCTAACCGTAGACATGCCGGTCGCGGGCACCCGCGACAAGGAGAACCAAGCAGGCTCCCCATTGGCCTCTTCGATCATTCTGGGAAATGGGAGGGAGGTTGTTCGTCCTCTCAGAAACCCTATCGTCGACGGCGATCACGCCCATATTCGCAAGGAAGCCTCAAACACTTGGGACGTCGTTGACCGCATTCGTGAAATAACTCGGCTCCCGTTGGTTTTGAAAGGAATCCTCACTCGCGAGGATGCTCGACGGGCTGCTGATCATGGCGCTAAAGGCGTTGTAGTTTCTAATCATGGCGGACGCCAGCTGGATCATGCTCCGGCTTCACTGGATGCACTTCCAGAAGTGGCAGAAGAGGTCGGGTCCGAGGTCGAGGTCTATTTTGACGGTGGAATCCGAAGAGGCAGCGACATTATCACGGCTCTCGCAATCGGAGCAAGAGCAGTCGGGCTCGGACGCCCAGTCTTCTGGGCCCTCGCAGCAGGGGGAGAGGCAGGTGTTTCAAAGCTGCTATCTCTACTCAAGACTGACCTCGCGACGGTTATGGCCCTCACGGGTAGACGAACCTTGTCTGAGATAGACAGGAGCCTAGTCAACAATCCTTGGTGATATTCCAGTTGCCGAGACGTCGCATAACGCACGACCGAACCAAGCAACCTTAGTTCAGTTTTTGGAAGTCTATCACTGATTTTATGTCATCTTTGGTAGGGCTATAGGCTTGAGAGTAGTTAGAGGGTCCAACTGTTTTGGTAAACATCGATTTGAGAACTCCAGGGAATTTTTGTTGAATGGTTTTGAAATCTTGAATCCCAGATACAAAGTATCTTTTGTTCGCGTTTACTGAACCGAACGTTATCTTGTTGCCCAGGACAATGTCATCGTAGGAGTGTCCAATATCCTGAGTCGCAAGGTTAGGCCGATAGATACCAAGGAGGCAGAGAACTCCATTGTTGTTCAACAGGCCCTGCGCTTCAGCTGCTAGAGAGGCGACTCCAGTTTCTTCCAGAATCAGGTCGAACCTTCCGAGACCCGAGATGGGCTGATCAGTACCGTTGACGTAGGTTCCTCCAATCTTCTCAACGAGACGAGCTTTCAGACTATCCTTCGGCCGCGTAGCAACAGCAGTCACATCGAGGCCTCTTAGCCGGAGAAGCAACACTGTCAGGAGCCCCACTGGACCAGTTCCCAGCACGAGGGCTTTCTGCGGTTTCCATATCATTCTGTCTTGAATCTTGAAGCTCTGGAACACACCCTTCTCGGCGACGCTTGTTGGTTCAAGAAGTATAGCAACGTCCGATAATTCTGCTGGGATACGAACTAGATAGTTGAGGTCTGACACTGAGTATTCCGAGCAGAAGCCGTGAAGGCCTTTGATTCCATGCTCTTTGTACTGTCCAGTCAGGCACATGTCGGACTCGCCGTTCTGACAGTTAAGGCAGCCGTCCGGTCGCCGAACAGTTGGGACTACAAGATCGCCTTTCTCGATTCCTGCAGAATTGCTCGGTGCGTCTTCGACGGTGGCAAGACACTCGTGCCCCAGAACAAGATAATCCGAATTCGGAGGCGCTTCTCCATATCCACCTTGAATTATCTCCAGGTCAGTTCCACAGATACCGATTTTGCTAGTTCGCAACAGAGCCTGTCCGGGGGACGGAGTAGGCTGAGGAGCATCAATGAGACGAAGACTACCGGCTTTCCCCGGAGTTACGCCGATTGCTCTCAGAGAATCATCCTATCCAACATAACAGGGTTCGAACGAGACTCCGCTAAGACTTCTCTCAGTTTTTTCGAGAAAGACGGGAAGCTAGATTGTCTAAGGACTCTTCTGTAGAGTATCAAGTCGCGCCTTGACGATATCTACCAGCTGCATTCTAAGATCTTCTCCACGCAGTTTCTTCTCCTTTAGATCCGCGAGTTGCTTTGCGAGAGTGTTGTCGCCCAGCATCTTGACCCAGTTCTCAAAATCACCGCGTCCGAGATGGAACTGAAGGGAATTGAGGTCGATAGTGTTTAGGATTCCCAGAAAGTCAGGAAGGTTGCGGGCTGCCGCTCCGGTCGGAGCTCCTAAGGCTCGATAGAAGTAAAACGCGTTCTGCGGGGGCACACTTCGAAGAATGTTGGAAGCCACATTTCTCAAAATCTTGTTTGCCACGGTCTCACCTGTTCAGGCTCGGCCTTCGATCGGTGCTTGGCTATCAAACTTTGGCTATTTATCTAGAAGACAGCGAAGGCTGAGCTGGTGGAAATGTCGGCCGCTATCGCAAAAAATTCCCCAAAAACGGCTCGTCACTCCGTCGTCCGGCCGATTTCGAAAATCTGGATGCTTTCGCAGGAGTGCGCTGGTCTGGCTCAGGCTGGGGGTCTTGGAGAGGCGGTTGCGGGATTGTCCAAGACACTGGCTCTGGATTCTAAGCTAGATGTCAGCGTGTTTCTCCCAAGCCATGGCAGACACTCGGACCCAAGCATCAGAGAGTCCTATGGCTTACGGGATCTCGCGACGTTCATAGCTCAGGGGCATCGGACCGGAGTCAACGGATCATGGTACAACTACCTAGCGGGCATAGAGAAAGGCTCGCGGAACGGAGTCAGCTACTTCCTGGCTAAAGGTCTCGACCAGGCAACCAGCAAGTGGCTGGATGACCCGGTAATCTACGACCACGAGACCACTTTCGAGAAAATGTCTCTTCTCGCACGAACCCTCGGAAGTTACGCGGAGTACTTGATCTCGATGGGCAGAGCAAGAGAGCTTCCGGACCTGATTCATGCCCACGACTGGCACACGGTGCCAGCGGGGGTCCTGGTGAAACAACGCCTTCAGGAAAGAGACGTGGTTGTCCCCCTTGTCTTCACAGTTCATCTGTTGAGTGGAGTTACGTTACCCTGGCATTATGCTTCTGAAGATTGGTGCGGAATCAGAGACATTTCGTATTCTCCACGAACTGATGGGAAGAAAACCTCGACTTTGAAATACAGTCAGATATGGCAAAACGTGTGTCGCAACTCTTTAGAAAAGTTCGGATGCTACACGGCCGACTATGTCACTTCGGTCAGCCACACGTATCTGACGAATGATGTCCGCAACTATGTTGGAGACATGATCAGGGGCAAAAGTGGCCACATTTACAACGGTTGCGACTGGAACCCAGCCGACATCGAATCGGCCAACCTTACAGAATTCGAGGGCATCAGACCCCGTCTCGATGGGGCAGCGAAACGGTGGGATATGCGAGAGTACCTGCTCACGAAAGCAATTTCCAAAATCGGTAAGGATTCAGAAATCGAAGGTTCGAGTAGACTCCGCGACGGCCCGCGAGAGAAGGAGGACGGTTCGATAGAACCATTTCAGAGTGACGGTCCCCTGGTTCTGATGACGGGCAGACTGAGTCCTCAGAAGGGGGCAGATCTACTGCTTGACGCCGTATCGCGGGTCTGTGGCGTTATCCCCAAAACTAAATTCCTCCTCTTCTTACTGCCCTCAAACGATTCAGACCTTACCAAAACGACCCTCATGAAGGCCGCGAGATATCCCTACAACGTCAGAGTGATCTTCGGCAGGCATCCGTCGATCTACCTGCTCTCGCACCTTGCAGCCGACGTGTACGCAATGCCATCGAGGTCGGAACCTTTCGGCATAAGTGCCCTCGAAGCCATGATTACCGGAAACCCAGTCGTCGGAACCAGTGTCGGCGGTATCACTGAAACAGTTCTCGACCTGTTAACCAACGGAGAATCAGGAACCGGAATCCTGGTTCCTCCCGAAAACGTAACGAAGCTCGCAGAATCCCTTGTCTCTCTCTTGACAGTCATGCAGCTCGACGAACTTAGCCAACAAGGAAAAGAAGACGGAGAGAGAGCATCGCGAAAGATACCTTCAGAACCCGTAGGAAGAATGGCCTCCAAGAATCGAAATCTCGGCTCGAAGATTCGCCAGAATTGCAGAGACCGAGTCTTGAAGAAATTCAGGTGGACGAACGCTGGCAAAATGGCTTTGACCAGATACTCGGCGGCGAGACTCTTGGCCGCCAAAACAATCCAGAAGCAGCTTCGACGAACAAACTAATGAACTTCTTCAAGCTTCGGATCTGAAGAAGAGAGCGCCAAACGGTGGCAAGATGATCGAGACTGAATGATCTCTTCCATGATAGCGATGCGTTTCAGCGGTTACGCCTCCAAGATTGCCTTGTCCACTTCCTCCATATTCGGACGCGTCGCTGTTGAGTATCTCCCTCCAGTATCCACCTTTTGGAACGCCCACCCTGTAGGTTTGTCGCGATACCGGTGTGAAGTTGCAGACAACTACGATTGGATGATCTGGGCTTCGTCCGCGACGTGAGAAGCTGATGATGCTCTTTTCCCAGTCCTGGATGTCAAGCCACTCGAATCCTAACCTCTCAAAATCCAACTGGTGCAAAGCAAGGTCTTTGGCATAGACCCGGTTGAGATCTTTGACCCAGAGCTGAAGCTGTTTGTGCGATTGTTGATCTGTCAGATGCCAGTCTAGGCTTTTCTCAAAATCCCATTCGTCCCATTGGCCGAATTCTCCTCCCATGAAGAGCAGCTTCTTTCCCGGGTGTCCGTACATGTAGCCGTAGAGGAGTCTGAGCTGGGCGAATTTCTGCCAGGTCTCCCCAGGCATTTTTTCGAGAAGCGACCGTTTTCCGTATACGACTTCATCGTGCGATAGTGGGAGAACAAAGTTTTCGGCGAACGCGTACCACAGGCTGAAGGTCAACTGGTTGTGATGGTGTTTCCGGTAGACCGGGTCTTTCGTCATGTATTCTAGTGTGTCGTGCATCCAGCCCATGTTCCACTTCATCCCGAAGCCCAATCCTCCAAGGTAGACTGGACGGGACACCATCGGCCAGGCCGTAGATTCCTCAGCGATCATCTGTACATCGGGATGTGCACGATATACGGCCTGGTTGAGATCTCGTATGAATGACAGTGCTTCGAGGTTTTCTCTCCCGCCATACTGGTTCGGGGTCCACTCGCCTTTCTTCCGAGAGTAGTCGAGATAAATCATAGATGCTACAGCATCGACTCTAAGCGCGTCAGCGTGATAGATGTCCAACCAGAATAGGGCGCTGCTCGCTAGGAAGGATCGGACCTCGCCTTTTCCGAAGTCGAAAATGTAGCTCTTCCAGTCAGGATGGTATCCTTTCTTCGGATCAGCGTACTCGAAGAGATGGGAGCCGTCATAGTACGCTAGGCCGTAGGCGTCTGATGGAAAATGAGAGGGGACCCAGTCAAGGATTACTCCAAATCCCTTCTTGTGAAGTTCATCGACGAGATGCATGAAGTCTTCTGGTATGCCAAATCGGCTTGTCGGGGCGAAGTATCCGAGGGTCTGGTAGCCCCACGATCGTGTGTATGGGTGTTCCATTATCGGGAGGAATTCGACATGAGTAAAACGGGTCTCTTCGAGATAGCTGGGTAGGTCGTGGGCCGTTTCTCTATAGGTTAGTGATCGGTTGTTGTCTTCAGGCACTCGTTTCCATGATCCAAGATGCATCTCGTAGATGGCGAGGGGTGAGCTGAGGGAGTTCTTGTCTCTCCGGGTCCTCATCCATTCCGCATCATTCCAGGAATGCTTTAGGTCCCAGACGATCGACGCGGTGCGTGATGGTATTTCCCAGTGGAGAGCGAAAGGATCGCCCTTCTCCATCGAATAACCAAGATGGGCTTTCGATTCGACGTGATACTTGTAGAGTGATCCCCTTGTCGGACCAGGGACGAATCCTTCCCAGATCCCAGAATCGTCCTTTCTCCGACTAAGCGGGTGTTGGCCAGGTCGCCACTCGTTGAAGTCTCCGATGACGGAGACGAGTTTCGCGCTTGGGGCCCAGACTGCGAAATGTGTCCCTTCAATTCCGTCAAGCTGGGTTGGATGGGAGCCGAGTTTTTCGTGGAGCTTGAGGTGTTTTCCTTCTTTGAAGAGGTAGATGTCGTAGGGAGTCAGTAGCTCATGTTCGGTCACGGGGTCCATGGCCTGGGAAACGCTTGTAGAATGTGTTGGGGACGATGGCTAAGCCTTACGATTCAGCCTGAACGGTGGCTATTGGCCGCTCTTCGACTGTGACTTGGAAGTCGGTTCCTTCCCATTTGTTGGCGTCTGACCAGAAGAAGGTGAAGACAACACTCTCGCCGGGCGAGAGGTCAGAGGTTTCCAAGTCAGCGTAGTGAATCCCGAGGCCAGTGTCAACTGTTTTGGAATCCGTTAAGGTCTTCCAACCGTCGCTGCTCCAGTGAATGGTCGCGGGCGCGAGGACCTCGATTCTGATATTTCTTCCAGGCGGGATTGTTCGAAGCTTCTGATTAAACCTCCAAGCTACTAGTTTCGAGCCGGTCTTCTTAGTCTGGTATCGAGTAACGGGTTGAGGTGGCATGTCGAATACTTTTCGCTCCCGGATGGATCTTGCGAGTTTGATGTATTCCGCGTGCGCCCAGACGAGGGGCATGGCTGAACCGGCGGGGCGGCCGTTGTGAAGACCTCGCTTGGGAATGTCTTCTGCGTCCCAGACCTGTTCTGGAATTAGTCCCCCCGGGCTAGCTTGAGCCTCGATTACGTGTAAGAGCCGTTCGGCTTCTTCAACCTCTCCTCTGGCTATTTCATAGTGGGCTCGTTCCCCGGCCAGGAGCGGCCATCCTCTTCCGACACCGGTCCCGTCGAATGGAGAGCCGTCATCGTGTTCCCCATAGCCATCGAGGTTGTACCGGTGCCAAACCGGGCCTGTCTTGGTTTCCTTTCGTAGAATCGTGTCTATCACCTTCACCGTGTCGAGGATTCGCGGGTCCTTAGCTGATCGCAATCCGTAACGGACCAGAGCGAGCGCGTCCACGCTAACTAATTGTTCGCCTGGGACCACTTCTTGTCCTAAGGGACGATTTCGGAGAGAGACAAAGGCTGAAGCTGGAACCTCAATATCGGAAGGATTCGCAGGAGCGATTCTGACGTAGTACCCGTTGACTCCAACGCGGTTCGCGAGTTTCGTTCCTGTAACATAGGTCCAACGTTCAATGGCTTCGTTCCATGTGTCTGCCGTGTCCCTGAGGTATGAGGCCAGAGCATAGTCACCTTTCTCTTCGGCAAAATCGGCCGCTGCGAGCAATCCCGCGATCTCGGCCGCGAGGGTGAATGGAGAATATCCCCCGTCTTCCTCCCATCTGTCCTGCTGTGTGACGGGGCCGTTTCGGACGAGATATCCTGCTGCGCGCTGTATCATCGGCCACGCGTCGAACCCAGACAGAGCATAGACACGTTTCAGCTGGTCTGCGACAAGTATCGGGAACGCCGTTTCATCCATTTGTATTCCTCCCCAGTATGGTGATCCGTCAAGCCACATGTTCTGCAACCAGTGGCCATCTTCCTCTTGGGTGGACATGAGGTAAAGGAGAGTTTCTCTCGCGTGTTCAGTGTCTCCTGACGCGATGAACCCGCCAGCCGCTTGCGATAGATCTCTAGGCCAGATCAAGTGGTATCCGCCCAAGTCGTCGTCGCCTTTGGAGAATCCCCATGGTATGGAGAGACTAGCGATTACAGCGCCTGGGTAGGATTTTTCTTCGTGTGTTCGGAGTACTGTGTTGCTGACGCGGTAGAGGTCGAAGCCCGTCTCGTAGGGCTTTCCAAGGTCAATGCTCTGGGACTGGACCTCCTTCCAGCCATCGACAAAGGCCTGCTGCACCCTATCGAAGTCTTTCAGCAGAGCATTACGTGCCTGCTGCCCCGCCTCATCCGGCGTTCGTCCAAAAGCAAGAGCCGTAACACACTCGCCATCGTTAACTGCCATGTCAAGTTCGGCGGTCAGAGCAATGTTCCCGTTGGTGGCACTGGAATATTCCCAAGTCATTTTCTTGTTGGCGCTGATGTCCTGCCAACCATCACTGACACCAACGTATCCGCAGCTCATCTTCCTGAACGGGTTTGAACAGGCGAGGGCGAGGGAGACTCCTTCTCTCTGCGCGAAAAGCATCGGTGTGCCCTTGTAGTCGCCGATCCATCCATTGTTTCCGTATCCACGGTTTCCAATGTGAGGAGCCAGCAAAGCGTAGACGGCATAGTCCTCCAGCTTACCTTTACCCGCGTCGAAGTGGACCTTCTGTAGAAGTACGTCCCGCTCAGGATCGGTGATGACGATCTTCGTCATCCTGTAGTGTCCTCTCTTGCACGAGTTGACGAGCTTGTATCCAGGCACGCCTTGTTCTAGAGGCGAGATTCTTCGGTTCGTATCTCGTTTCTCTTCGGAGAAGTACTTGTCGTCGTCAGCGACGAGAAATTCCATGTCACGAGTATTTGCCTGATCTATCCTCGGGTAGTAGACCTCGTTTAGGATTCCATGGGAGACGGTGAACCAGACCCTGCTTTGATAGCTGGCCGAGGTTCCAACGCCCTCCTTAGCGCTCGAGGTCCACCTGGGAGCAATCCCGGGCCTACCGGGCGCGGGATTTTCAGCTGGCATGGTCAACTGTTTTTCCACCTTGCAGATGAATGTCGAAGGCGTTGTGTATATAGAAAGACGTGCTTTGTAGCCGCTAGTCATTCTACGACTGAATGTGCAGATATGTCTGCGCCTAATGATGACAATCCAACGTGAAATGAGGTATGACTATCGAAAATGGCTAATCAACTAGGTGACGAATTGTCTAGGACTGACCGGCCTGAAACAAGGTCTTCTGGGGCATCGCTCAGGGCCGTCGTATTTGATATGGATGGGACCCTTGTTAGTAGTCTTTCCGTCATTTTTCATTGCGAGAATGAAATCTCTCGAAAGTATCTCAATGCCACGTTGGCGCTTGAGGAGGTGATTGCGAAATTTGGGCCCCCTGCGCATGCCATTATCAGGAGGATGACCGCCGATCTCTCGGAGAATCTTCAGAATCAAGCAGTGGCTGACTATTACGAATGTTACCGGAAGTATGTCGCTGGCAGGGCACTGGTCTTTCCAGGGATTATGCTGCTCTTGCGAAGAATCCGATCCACCGGTAGACGGTTGGCGCTCGTGACTGGAGTGGAGAAGATCATGATGGAATACACTCTTAACCCGTTCAATCTATCCGAGTTCTTTGAAGCACGGGTCACGGCGGATGATGTCCAGAATAGCAAGCCAGACCCTGAAGGGATTAACCTGGCCTTGAGCCGAATCGAAGTCGAGCCGAGAGAGTCAATGTATGTTGGGGACTCGCCTGCGGACATGATTGCCGGAAAACAGGCTGGGGTTTTGACGGGGGCTGCGTTGTGGAGTCCTGAGAATCGTGGGGACCCTACGACGGAGCATCCTGACTATGAGTTTCGGAGTGTTCAGCAGTTGTCCGACTTTCTGTTTCCGAAGAACAAGTCCAGCCAAGATCCGTATTTTGGTTCGCGTTGGGACGAAGAAAGACGGTAGGATTTCAGGGATGCTCGAGGAAACGAGAACAAATTCGGGCCAATACTGAAAGGTCAAAAGGTCGAGTCTGAGGCATCGAAGCTTCAAGTTGAAGATCACCAACTTTGAGGTCTATCAGCTCGGCGAACTCTCACAAGGAAGCGCAACTTGGGCTGGGAATTCCATTCTTCTGAAACTGACGACCTCCGATGGCACCATCGGCTACGGTGAAGCAGTTCCCACTCTACGGGTCCAACCAGTAATCCAGTCTCTACACGAGGTCGCTCGAGTGTTCAAGGGAAAGGATCCGCTGGACATGGAGCTGAACATTCACGAATGGCACAAGCACGACTTCTATCTCCCCGTCTCCTTCGAGTCAACGACCGCACTCAGCGCATTCGACATCGCATGCTGGGACATTGCGGGTAAACATTTCGGCGCCCCAATCCACCAGCTCATTGGAGGCAGCTTCAGGAATAGCGTTAGGGTCTATGCGAACGGCTGGTACGACAAGTGCGTCACGCCTGAACAGTTCGGTATACGAGCCAAGAAGTTTGCGGGAATGGGTTACACAGCTCTGAAGTTCGACCCCTTCGGGACGCACTACGATTCAATCGACGCGAAAGGATTGGAAATCGCCTACTCGCGCGTAAAAGCCGTCAAAGATGCAACGGCAGACAAGGTTGAGCTTTTGATAGAACACCACGGAAGATTCGATCCAAACGCGGCCATATCGATCGCGAAGAGGCTCCGCGAGTTCGACCCGTTATTCATGGAAGAGCCCATCCATCCGGACAACCTCGAAGGGCTTCGAAAATACCGAGAAGCAACGGACGTTAGAGTCGCCCTAGGCGAGCGGATACTTACTAAGGAACAAGCGGCATTCATACTCGCGAATAATCTGACCGACTATTTGCAAATAGACGTGACAAACATCGGCGGAGTTACAGTGGCTCGCAAAGTCGCGGCCATGGCAGAGGCGTATGGGGTGGAGATGGCTTTTCACAACGCGTTCGGACCTATACAGAACGCAGTAACCGTACAACTCGACGCCGCGATTCCGAACTTCGTCGTTCAAGAGTCGTTCTACGACTGCTTCCCCGCCTGGAAGAGACAACTAGTAAGAGACCAGTCGAAAGTAGAGAACGGACAGACCAAAGTACCCACGCGGCCGGGCATAGGCGTCGAAGTGGACGAGAGGGTCTTGGAAGAACATCGAGCTGAAGGCCAGGAATATTTCAACCCGGACGAGCCTGTCTGGGTCGTCAAAGACACTTGGAAGGATTAGCCTGGAACGATGATCAGGGTCCGCGCCCGGACTCAGCGCTCACAGGGGCTAGACAGGTTACACCGTGATGTTCTCGCCGCAATGACCGAAGCGCTTGATGCAGCGGACCCAGCCAGAATCATAAGAAAACACCTTAGACTCCACGGAGATATTCTCCGTATTGACAAGCTTCAATTTCCATTGAAAGACTATCGAAGAATCATCGTCATAGGTGGAGGAAAAGCCTCGGGACATATGGGCGAGGAGGTTGGGAAACTACTCGGAAACTGGATTACTAGAGGTCTGATAATTATTCCAGATTATCTGCTACCAAGGCCCAAGAGTCGTCGGATAGGGTATCAGACTGCAACCCATCCAATTCCCAGCCGCAAGGGTATGGAAGCAGTTCATGCAATGCTCCGCTTGGTCGAGATTGTTTCACGGGACGATTTGGTCATCGTCTTGATCTCGGGTGGAGGGTCGGCTCTGATGCCCTTGCCAGTAGAAGGAATGGGCTTGAGCGACGAGGCACGGGTCACATCACTTCTCCTAAAGTCTGGGGCAAGCATCGAAGAGATCAATACCGTACGAAAACATCTGTCCCAGATCAAAGGCGGCAGACTCGCAGAGAGACTGTATCCAGCGACCGTTCTGACTCTGATAATCTCGGATGTTGTTGGGGACAGAATCGATGCCATAGCTTCAGGTCCGACGGCTCCAGATCCGACGACCTATCGCGACGCGGAACAGGTTCTCAAGAAGTACGATCTCTGGTCCCAGATACCGAAGAATGCTCGAAGAGTCATCGCTGGCGGCCTCTCAGGTTCTATACCCGACACGCCGAAACGAAAGAGCAGGGTCTTCCAGCGTGTGTACAATGTGATTGTTGGCAACAATCGCGCGTCTTGTCTCGCCGCGGCGTCATTCTTGACCAGAGCCGGTTACAAGACCCAGGTTCCCTCGATCCGGATTTCCGGTGAAGCTCGAGAAGTTGGTCGAATCTTCGGCTCGATCGCAAGAGACATTCGAGACAATGGACTGCCCTACCCAGCCCCCGCTGCATTTGTGGCCGGGGGAGAAACGACTGTCACGGTCCGAGGAAGGGGCAGGGGCGGCAGGAATCAAGAAGTAGCTCTTGCGGCGGCTGTGAAGATTAGCGGTTCAGAGGGGCTTGTCGTCGGTTCGTTTGCGACCGATGGAATTGAAGGTCAGACCGATGCAGCTGGCGCGGTCGTCGATGGGTCAACAATCACTCGGGGTCTAGAGCTCGGAATGGACGCTGAAGAATATCTCAGAAACAACGATTCATATCGTTACTTTTCGAAGCTCAAGGATCTCGTAATAACAGGTCCAACAGGAACAAACGTGAACGACATTACGATCCTTGTTGCAGACCACAGATAGCCTCCCTCTACTTCGACTTGTATGGGAAGAGATACGATAGGCTAGGTTTGTCGTTCCAGTCGACGTAGCACGTTTTCAGTTGAGTGTAGCCCTCCAGCCCGTACCTTGAGCCCTCAGCGCCAAGTCCGGACTGCCTGAACCCTGTATGTGCACCCTGAAGCTGCTCTGGTCCAACCTGGTTGATGTAAGACTCGCCGAATCTAATCCGGTTCATAGCCTTCAGAACCCGAGTACTATCTTTCGTGAAGACGTAGGAGGCGAGGCCATACTTCGAATCGTTTGCAAAGTCGATGGCCTTGTCAAAACTGTCCACCTCGAGTATAGGAACGACGGGTCCGAAAATCTCGTCTTGGACAAGTGAAGATTTCTGTTTCACATCCTTTATGACCGTCGGTTCGAGAAACCAACCCTTCGTTGGAGCAGAGGGCTTCTGTCCCCCGAGGACAATCTTGTCTCCCTCTTCCTTCGCCTTTTCGATGAAGCTCACGCTGGTTTCTCTCTCCTCTTTGCTGACCATCGGACCAAGGTCAGTGTCTGAATCTAACGGGTTCCCTATCCTGAGATCCTTCGCCATTCGAACGAACGCGGAAACAAACTTGTCCTTGATCTTCTCGTCAACATACATCCTTTCCGAGCAGATGCAAGTCTGGCCGCAGTTCCAGAACCGTGCCCATATCGCGCACTTTAGCGCCCAGGGAATATCTGCGTCATGCCAGACAATGAAAGGCGCCTTCCCGCCTAGCTCCAAGACCAGCTTTGGAAGATGATTCGAAGCATGCTCCATAATCGTCCGCCCAGCATCAGTACTCCCCGTCATCGTAACAAGTCCTGTAATCTTGTTCGTCACAAGCTCATCGCCAACCTCTGATCCGCTCCCAGTAACAACATTCACAACTCCGTTTGGAAAGCCGGCCTCCTCCATCAGCCTCACCATCTCGATCGTGCTGAGAGGCGTATTGCTCGACGGTTTCGTCACAACCGTATTTCCGGTGATCAGTGCAGGGGCAAGCTTTCGCGCGACCGTTGCGGAGGGAAAGTTCCAGGGAGTAATCGATGCGACCACGCCGATCGGGAGTCTTAGAATCATGACCGTTTGGTGAGGGTTGTCGCTGGGCAGAACATCACCCTCAATCCTGCGAGCAAACTCAGCATAATACTCGAAATTCGACGCTGCACCCTCAATCTCGGCGCGAGCCTCGAACAAGGGTTTCCCTTGTTCCGAAGTAAGGAGTCTGGCAAGCCTCTCTTTGTCCCTCCAAATCAGTTGAGCCGTCTTGAAAAGAAATGCGGCTCGTTGGAGGGGCGCGAGGTCTTCCCATTTTGGCTGAGCCTCCTCCGCCGCTTCAAGCGCATCCTTCGCTTGTTCGCGACTCGCCTTCGGAACGGAGGCGATCATTCTCTCAGTGGCAGGATTGACCACGTTAATCGTCTCCTCCGTCTTCGAATCTACCCACTCACCGTCAATGAACATCTGGTAATGTTTCGCGATTCCTCGGAGGGCTCTCGGCTTCGCCGTGTCTTTCAAGCTCCTTCTTTCAACAGTCCCGACTCCCTAAGAAAGGCTGCAACACTTTTTCGCTCATCTCCAGTGAGACCCTGAAGAGGGCTCTTGACACCGCCCACAGGTATCCCAACCATACTCATCGCCTCTTTCAGTCCCGCGGGAAATCTTCCAACACTTATCGCCTCGATTATGGGAAGAAGCTTCGACTGAGCTTGACGGGCAGTTTCGAGGTTCCCACGCTTGAATTGGTCAAACACTTCGCTCGCCAGCTTGGGAGCAACGTTGGCGACTCCAATTATCCCGCCGCTCCCGCCAGATTCCAGATTTGTCAACGTCATCGCGTCAGATCCCGTGAAAATCGCGATGCGCTTCCCAGCGACCGTCAGGAACCGGAGAAGATTGAGTAGATTGTACTCAGTGTACTTCATCCCAACGATTAGCTGCTTCTCCGCCAGTCGTTGAACGACACTGGGGGGAACAAAGAGATGCGTCCACTCTGGAATGTTGTACACGACTAGAGGCAGACCGCTCTTCCGAGCAATGGTTTCGAAATGACTGAAGAGCCCATCATCACTGGTGGTGTAATAGTAGGGAGGCGTTGCGACGATCGCGTCTGCACCGGCTTCCTCAGCATCCTTCGCGAAAGCCAACACATTCTCGAGACTAGGATCCGAGACGCCCGCGAGGACCGGGACGCGACCATTCGTCTGATCCACAACCGTTTCGATAACCGTCTTTCTTTCTTCCCGGTCAAAGAGCGCAAATTCTCCACTCGTCCCCAAAGGGAAGAGCCCGTCGATCCCTCCACCGATCAAAAAGTCCACCAGAGTCCTAGTGGACTTCACGTCGATCTTTTCGTCACGGGTCATTGCTGTAGCCATGGGCGCGATGATGCCTTCGAGCTTCTTCATGGTCAAGGGTCAATCCCTCGATTGAGGCGTGCTTTAAGAGTACTAGAAAGACGACTTCGCGAGAGATGCTCAGTCTTCTTGAATGGGTACAGCTACTACCCTGGACGGTGCTCCGTCTCCATCTCGCAATTTGATGGGCATGCAGATCATCAGGATTCTCTGGCCAACAAATTGGTTCAGTGCATTGCTTAGAGATTCAACGATGAATATTCCGTTGCCGAGCAGCGTCTTGTGCACCAGGTGCTCCGTTGCCTTGAATTTTTCGACGCTGAGAAAATCGATTCCGACCGCCCGGACCTTTTTCGAGACAAGGTAGTCGGCTGCGTCTTCAGTAAGATACGTGTAATCTCGGTTGATCGACTTGTCTCCCCAATGCTCACTGCAACCAGTATAGATGGCAACAATATCGTCACTTGCAATTTCTGTTTCGAGTTCCCGCCTAAGGTCCTTGGACGTGATTCCGCTACCGATCGGCTTCTTAGACAGGTCAGCCACGTAGGCTTCTCCTATCAGCTTGTTCAGTGGAATCCTGTCTATGCCTATCCCGTCTCGAATGAAGTGTCGGGGGGCATCGACATGGGTGCCCGTGTGTGAGCCCATAGTTATCTTGGTGAGATTGACACCGTCCTTCTGCAGAGTTGAGTAGCTTTCGAAAGACGGGGAGGGATCTCCCGGATAGACGGGCATTCCATTGCGCAAGTGATGGGTCAGATCAGTAGCTTTCTCGAATATGTACAAGCAAATCGACAATCAACGAATGCTAGGGCCTTGATAGGACGTTCGGCTATGGGCAAATTGTGCTTCGAGAGAAATGGGTCACCCCCATCGGATGGGATGGGTTACGACTTGCATAACTGGTGCTCTATCGTTCAATGTCACGTTTAATCCGGTGCAATATCGTGAGCGAATTAGGAATCGAGAAAGTGGTTGTTGAGCTGAACAGTTTCCGACAACGGACCGCGATGATCAAAGAAGAGATTGCCAAAGTCTCCAGAGCCCTGAACGAGCGGGCTGGCCAGCTTAATGATTTGGTAAACAAGAGTCTTGGCCAGTTGAAAGAACAATTAGGTGGCACTACCCTATCAGGATACTTGTCATTACAAGGCAGATACCAGTCAGGTGACATGAACGATCAGGACTACACCCAGCAGAAGGACTACTACCGGGGCGAGTTGCAGAACATGATTCGCAAGCTAGACGAGTCGAAGAAGCTCATGATGATAATGGCGCAGCTCGACTCCAGGTCACCTGGTGCTCAAGCACCACCGGGCCAACCGAGGCCTCAGCCCACTCAGTGAATCATATCCAGATTCAGATCTTCCTCTGAAGTCTGGTCGAGCTTAGAACTATTGCATTCTTGCCGCGCATTAGACTAGTAAATGCCGGTGACTATGTTGATCCTTACTGGTGTGAAGACCCCCGGTACCACAACGACAGTAATCGGCAAGACTCTGCATCCCATGTAACTGCAGCTTGACAGATTGAGCGAATAGGTTCCAGGGCTAAGTGTCACCTGAAGCGGTGCTATCAACTCGCAGCGGTTCTGAAGCGTCCAGTTGAGACTCACAACCTGGATCCTTCTGTTTGGGGATGTGATGACAAGAGCTGGGCCTGTCGCAGGGATTGATCCGGTTATGCTACAAACAGGCGAGACATTAGCAATGGTTACGGTGCCAGTTATTCCCTGATGCGATGAAACATTCAGCCTCCGGTCGATTTGGGGGTGGATCGAGAAAGTGGCGTTTGTCAGCGAGGGCGAAGTAGCTAGGGTATAGCTGGTTGCGATTAGAGACGTTGCAAGAAACGCAAGAAGGAGTAGAGTGAGAGCCCTTTTCAAAGGGTACCCAGAATGGTCGACAGTCGAATTGTTGAATATAGATTTATCGTGGATCCAAATCTTGATCAGGAGAAAGATTCGTTAGATTCTTCGGGCTTTGAGCCAGTAGTACTCAAAGTATCTCTCCATAACTCCAGCGTATTCTTCATCGGATAGTCTGAAGGCAATTCGCGAACCTCCCTCTGATGGCATATCAATGTTCCAGAGATACGTGACGATCGCATCTCTCCCATCAACGGAGCACACATTCATGGGACGAGGAGACTCCTCACTTGGTTCTTGGATAATACCGACCTCTGCCTCTTCAGAAAGCGCAGTAAGGCTTTTTTGATCGACGAATCGTGGATGCAGGAACGATACGATCTTCACGGCCACGCCTCTCTCTCTAGCGGCTTTGATTGGTGCGCGTAAGTCTTCCACGTCTTGGGGAATGATTGTCGCAAGCTGAAGGTATGCCCTCGACTTTGCAGTAGCGATTAGCTCATTTTGTTTGTCGGCTATCTTGTCGCCTCCATGAATGACCCAGAGACTGATGTGTTTCACAACTTCCCGGCGTTCGTAGATCGCCTGCAAGTCTTTGCGCATCAGGTTCGTGAATGCTTCCATCTCGGACTGCTTCTGCTCCACCTCCAGCTCCGCCACAGACCTCGGAGGGTTGGACTCGTAAATGACTGGACGACCGGGTCTAGCCCTGATCCATTTTCGCTTCTCTAGTCCTTCGAGGGTCCCATAGACGCGGGCGTAGGGAATCTTGACACTCTCACTAATCTCGTAGGGTGTTGCAGGGCCATCGAAGATTAGTTTGAGGTAGGTCTTGATCTCGTATTCTGTTAGCCCATGGTCCTTCAGTATGCGGTGTAGGTTCTCGTCTATTCGGGACAATTTTGAGGCGCTGACCTACCTTTTTGCATAAATAGGGTAGCTGGGGATTAGACGTTTTTCCTTAAAATAGGTAACGTACACGCGGGAGTCAAATTGACAATTACATGTACAAAGAATCATCCAAGGGTAAAGGAGTCTAAGGGGAATTCGACACGCAGAATCCCCCTCATGAACGCCTATCCTTCAACTGTCCCATCACTTCAGGATCCTTTCGATTGGAGATTTGGACCAGTTCCCATCGAAGATGAGATTCGTTACGATGTCAGAAAGAAGGTGACTAGCCTGAAGATTTGGAATTCCTAGCCAGCTTGGTCCCGCAGTTCTTACAGAACAACGCGTCGGGTGGGTTCACAGTCTTGCAATTCGCGCACGTCCTCATCGCTACCTGTATAGTCTCTTCCTGCGTCGTTGTCAGAGTTCTATGCGCAAATCTCGAACCTGTTCCGCCTAGAAATCCCCAGACGGGGACGGCTAGGGCGAGAAACAGTACGGTGTCGCCTGCTACATTTATGGGGAGTTTCAGAGCACTGATTACGACGTAGACGAGACCTGCGAAAACTCCGACAATTATGCCATTCCCAATGGCGTGATCGGGATCGGCGAAGCCTGCTAGAGCGCCAGATAAGGCGGGAATCGTGATGAAGATCACGAGGTCGGTCAGAGTGAAATTTGTAACACTGTCGGTTGTGGTTGCCAGTACGTCGAGGAGTATTCCGACGAGGACTCCTACGAGTATTGATAGTTCGCGATGCTGAAGTCTCGTGTATGCCATCCGGGCCAGTTTTCCAGATCGCTCACCTACCCCTTGGGTTCTTATCGGTTGTTCTATCATTTCTCGAAAACTGGGTAAACAATGTCCAGCGTCGCTTCTATCTAAATCTCGAAAAATCAGGTAAGAGACAGAACGGCTAACTTGCTCTCTTGAGTTCTCGTAGGCTGTCCTCAGCCGCGCTCAAGATCGATTCAACATCTCCATCCTCATGGGCGGCAGTGATCATCATTCTTTCCGTCCCGTCAGGGTGGAAGTAGACTCCCCGACGGAGCATCAGATTCCGGAACCTACGGAACTTTTCAAAATCACTCTGCAAGGTGTGGCGGTAATTCTGAATCTTCCGCGCGGCAGTGAAGTAGAGCTGGAACATTGGACCCATTCCTTGGACTATGCCGTCGTGATCATATCGTGACATGAGTTCTCGGAGACCTTCCATGATTTCTGCGCCAGTCAGGTGCATGTGTCGGATCGGGGCCGCGTCATCTTTCAAGAGTTCGTCCAGTGTAGCATTCGCGGCGGCGAGGCACATCGAGTTTCCATTGTATGTGCCTCCGTAGCCGATCTTTCCGGGTCCGATCATTCCCATCACGTCACGTCGACCTGCGACTGCTGCGATCGGTGTGCCTCCGCCTAGGGCTTTGGCGTAGCATGCGAGGTCGGGCTTGACTCCATAGAATTCTTGGGCGCCACCTGGAGCGATTCGAAACCCGGTCAAGACCTCGTCGAAGATTAGTAGGGCATCATACTTGTCCGCGAGTTCTCTGACAGATTTGAGATAGTCCTCTTTGGGCGGAATAACTCCTGCACTTCCCATTACAGGCTCCGTGATTATCGCTGCTAGGTCGCTTGCGTTCCGTTTCAGGACTCGTTCTAGGGACACGGGGTCGTTCCAGGGGGCTACAACGACGGATTTGGCGATTCCATCGGGTATGCCTGGATAGTAGGGGAGTTTCGATGGGGCCTGTTCAAGCCCTGCCACGACGGAGGGTGACTCTACGCTGAAGAGTACGTAGTCGTGGTGTCCGTGGTAGTGTCCTTCAAACTTGACAATCTTGTCTCGGCCGGTGAAGGCCCTGGCGATGCGGATTGCCTCCATCGTCGCTTCTGTCCCGGTGTTTGTGAAGCTGACCATCTCTGCGCAGGGGACTGCTGACTGTATCTTCTTGGCGACCTCGACTTCGAGTTCGGTGGTCGTTCCGAGCATCGTCCCGTTCCGTATCTGTGCGTTGATGGCGTTGAGGATTGCGGGGTGAGAGTGTCCGAGAACGACAGCTCCGTAGCTTGACAGAAGGTCGACGTATTGGTTGTTGTCGATGTCCCAGACCTTTGAGCCTTGGCCTCTCTGGAAGCTGATTGGGAAGGGGTCATGGGCGTAGACCCTGACGTTGGAGGAGGCTCCTGAGGGGAGGTGTTTTTTGGCCTCCTCGTAAAGGGCGAGTGATCCGGAGAAGTTTGTTAGGAGGATTGGGAGTTGTCGGCTGGTGCGTTTCTCGATGTCAATCTTGGCCTGGTTGACGGCGGATTCGGCTTCGACTTGTGTGAACAACCATTATCCCAGCCTTGATAGTCAGTTAGGCTGTGGCTCTATAAAAAGATGTATTTTTCCGGTGATTTTGTTAGGGTTTCGAACTTTTTATTCGTCCGCCGTAGTTTCGAGGAATCCTGAAAAGAGCAACGGCAAAACCCGACATTCTAACCCCTCGGATTGACCTCCGCCAATCCAGAATCACCTGGAATAGCCGATTTCCCCGTCTTATACCGCGGATCTAACGTATTCCTCTTTCTGCTATCTTTTCTTTTTCTGTTAAATATTGTTTTTCCGTTATCTTTTCGCGACCCCCCAGGGGTATGTCTGATCTAAAAAAGTCCTTCACACTTTCAGAGTGCAGCATTCAATCCCTCTCAGCGTACTCCCCAGAGCTGGTCAAGTTAGCAAATTCGGCCGTCTTGCCTGAAAGTCATTTTTACAAGAGCCCGCCCTAGACTGTCAGGTATAATTGCGCGGCAAGCCCCTAGCCACCATAATATCTGCTGGCCTCTCAAAGTTCGGCCGGCGAGAAGGGGTCTACGCCCGCGAACTCTTCGCCGAAGCCGCGTTATCTGCATTCCACAGGGTCGAGAAACTAGACCCCAGCAAGGACATCAAGGCTGCCTTCATCGGACAGATGAGCGAGGCATACGAACACCAAGCCCATACCGCGCCCATTGCCGCCAGCTGGGCCGGAATTTTCCCTGCACCCGCAATGAGGATAGAGAACGCCTGCGCCTCCTCAGGCTCCGCATTACGGTGCGGCATAATGGCGATCATGTCCGGCCTCTACGACATCGTCCTCGTGGGGGGAGTGGAGAAGATGACCAACCAGCCGACTCCTGAAGTTACAGGAATTCTTGCAACAGCCTCCGACTATCCATTTGAACAATGGAATGGCATGACCTTCCCAGGACTCTTCGCCCTAATGGCTACCGTGCACATGCACGAATACGGAACGACTGAAGAACAGATGGCCGCGGTCGCTGTTAAGAACCACAAGAATGGGGCGCTCAACCCGAACGCTCACATGCAGAAGGAAGTGAGCATGGACGAGGTCCTAAAGTCGCGCCTAGTCTCGTGGCCTCTGAAGCTGTACGATTGCTCCCTCATCACTGACGGCGCGAGCGTTGTGATACTTACCAAACCGAAGCTGGCCAAGAAGCTGTCTGACAACTATGTCCACATAATCGGGACGGGTCAAGCGCAGGACACTTTCTGTCTACACGAGAGAGAAAGCCTGACCACCGTCAAGGCAGCCAAGACAGCAGCCCAGGAAGCATACAAGATGGCTGATGTTCGACCCAAGGACATCAACGTTGCGGAGCTTCACGACTGCTTCACAATCGCAGAAATTATCGGTTATGAAGATCTGGGATTCTGTCGTCCCGGACAGGGAGGTAAGTACGTTGAGAGCGGCGCGCCAGATCTCAAAGGGTCCATGCCTGTCAACACTAGCGGCGGCCTAAAGTCTAAGGGACACCCTGTCGGGGCAACAGGCACGGCCCAGATTCACGAGCTTTACCTCCAGTTGACAGATCAGGCGGATAGACGCCAAGTCAAAGATGCGAAAATCGGGTTGGCTCATAACCTCGGAGGATCAGGTGCGACCGGAGTAGTCCACATCTTGAAGGGGAGCTAGACTCTGAGCGAGCTAAGGGATCCCACCATCGAGGAATTCTACAAATACTGTAGCGAGCGGAAGCTTATGGCTGTTAGGTGCCTACGATGCCGACAAGTAATGGTCCCTCCAAGAGCCATATGTTCCAACTGTCGACATAGCCGAGTCGAATGGGTCGAGCTAAGCCAGAAAGGAAAACTCGTCACCTATACAATCGTCCACGTCTCGCCTCCACAATTCAAGCACATGACTCCATACGCCGTCGGAATTGTGGAAATGCCT
>MNHO01000028.1 GCA_001919285.1 archaeon 13_1_40CM_2_52_13 | reverse complement strand
TTGAACTCCGGCATCACCATCGCGTACAAGGACAGCTGGTCCGTGCATACAGGACTCCAGTCTGCAGGATAGAAGGCAAGAATCACCGGTTGGCCGTGGAAATCTTTGAGCGATACTTTCTGGTCTGGAGTGCTATTGAGAGAGAAGTTCGGGGCCTTCCTGCCAGGGCCAAGGATGCTGGAACTCTCCCTTTCCTTTTTCGTCTTAGGTTGTTGTCTCTTCGCTCGGCTGATTCTATGTTTACGATTCTGTTGTAAAGAAACCGTTTTCAAAAGAGGCTCGCCCTTCTCGGCAGAACATCTAACATTGCTGTTGTCAATCTCCTTTTGAAGTATTTAGACATGGCTACTTTTTCGAGCCTACTCAGGTCACCAGTTCGATCGGCACATCCGGGACCGTTGGGAGATAGTCGATGTCCACGAGTTCGTAGGCGGTATCCAGCTCAGTGAGTTCCGCGTTGGTAAGCAGATGCTTGGTCGAGCCAGCGTTCTCTTCGGCTTGGGCTTCGTTCTTCGCGCCGGGGATTGGGACAACCATTTGGTTGGCTAGGAGCCAGCTGAGTCCTACTTGGGAGGCTGAGCATCCGTGTCGTCTAGCGATGCTTCCGAGGACAGCGTTGACCTTCTCTATCTGCTCGATGTTCTTTGGTGCGAAGAGTCTGTTCTCGTCTCTAATGTCGCCCTTTGGAACGTGTCCGCGATTATACTTCCCTGTTAGGGCCCCTTGCGCCAGCGGGCTATAGGCAAGAATTGTGATATTGTTCTTTCTGCAGTAAGGTAAGACCTCTTCTTCGATTTCTCGTTGTAGAAAGTTGTACCTGACCTGGTTTGAGACAATGTCTGTTCGCGAGAGGTGGGACCTGGCCTCTTCGAGGTCTCGGACTGCAAAGTTACTGACACCAATCGCCCGGATCTTTCCTTCGGTGTAGAGTTTCTCCAGCGCCTTCATCGTCTCCTTGAGAGGGACCTGCTCCCACGGATCAGGCCAGTGAACTTGGTACAGATCTATCTCCGTGACCCCTAGCCGGTTCATGCTAGCCGCGGCGGCTCTCTGAAGCTCATCGTATCTGAGATTCGCTCCGTGGACTTTGGTTGCAACAACGAACTCTTCCCTGCCGATGTCTCTCAGGGCTCGGCCTACGACCTGTTCACTGTGTCCGTTACCGTAAGCCTCCGCAGTGTCGACTAGGTTCACGCCAAGTTCGTGGCCTCTTGTGATTGCGCGGACGATCTGTTCGTCATCACCTTTCCACAAGTCGCTGGCTTGCCAAACACCCATACCAATTCGGGAGACTTTCGGACCATTCTTTCCAAGAGTTCTAGAGTCCATTTCAAAATCCTCACATGAAGTAGGCTGACTCGTGTAACGTACGTTATTGATACGCTTTTTCAGTGGCTACGGATTTGGCCGATGGGCGGTTTTCTAATCTATAATTTGACGAATGTTGCGACGAGGGCGATCAGAGCGCCTATGAAGACGAGTATCCCGCCAAGACTGGCAATCAAGAGGAACCCTAGGACCAGCAGAATGATGCCCCATGCGGGACTGGAGATTCTTCCCGCTCCTATCAACGCTAGGACCCCGACGAGGATGCTTACGATTGCGCTCGTGAAAAAGTCTAGAGACGGGACCCGGGGTGCCAGGTTCAGGAGACCTTTGATGTCTCCGCTTAGCTGGAGGACAGCCTCAAGAATCAGTATTATTCCGCCAATAACGAGAAGCAGCCGGGCAATCGACCGCAGCGTCGCTTTGGTTGTCATTTCAGCCCCGTCTGTCTCAGGCTTGTCGACTACTTAACTTCGGAATTTGAACACTCTGCACCTAGGTCTCTTTGCAATTGGAACAGGGTGTGGTTCTTTGTTTGTCGGGGACTTCGCGGTCATGGGCACATTTGATTTCATGACGTTTTGTATCCTTCTTCGATAATTTCAAAACACGATAATATCCGGAAACGCAAATATTGCTGTTCTTCAGAGATTTGCGTCAGACGCGAGCTGCCAGCTCGGTTAATTGCCTAGATAGGCCCTCAGCTTTGACTCGATCTGATACTTCGGCACCCCCCCAATAATGCCGTCAACAGGCTGGCCATCACGGAAGATTAGGAGCGTCGGGATGCTCTGGACTTGGAATTCGCCAGAAGTAAGAGGGTTCTCGTCGACGTTCAGTTTGCCGAATGCTACGCGGCCAGAGTATTCCTTGGCGAGTTGTTCAACAATAGGGGCGACCATTCTACAGGGTCCGCACCATGCGGCCCAAAAGTCCACGACCATCAGTGGATATTTTGAGATCTCTGATGAGAAGGTAGCGTCTGACAGGATTATCGGTTTGCCATCATATTTTTCTGCTGATTGAAGCTGGGCCCGCGTCCTGCGCATCATCTCTACTAGTTTCTTCTCCTTTATGCTCTGGAGTTCAGGGTCTTCGCGAGACATGCAACTACACTCTGTTCGTGAACGCTGCCCTGTGAATGGTATTTCGATCTCTTAAGGTCCTCGCCTGAAGGGACCTGTCAGGATTCCTTGCTAGTCGTCTTGTTTGTCCAGCGGCCCATCTTTGCTTGGAGAATATCCAGAGGCAAAGCCCCATCGTCCAAGAGTTCATCATGGAATTTTCGAATATCATAGCGCCGTTTCATTCTCTTCTCTGCTTTGGCTCGGAGTTCTCGTATCTTCAGTTCGCCCATCTTGTAGGCTAATGCTTGGCCTGGCCAAGCAATGTACCGGTCTACTTCGGAGACAATGTCCTGCTTGGAACTGGCTGTATTGTTTTTGAGGAACTTGATTGCTTGGTCTCGTGTCCATTTCAGACTGTGAATGCCCGTATCCACTACCAGACGTGATGCTCGCCAAGCTTCTGCCGTGAGTCGGCCATAGTCAGCGAGGAGGTCTTTGTAGAAGCCCATCTGCTTGCTAAGCCATTCTGCGTAGAGAGCCCAGCCTTCGACGAAGGCGGTGTATCCACCGTGGCGTCGGAACTTGGGAAGACTCGTAAGTTCTTGCTGGATTGCGATTTGGAGATGGTGGCCTGGAACTGCTTCGTGGTAGGCGAGAGCCTCCATCATATACTTTGGCCGGGTCTCAGGCATGTATGTGTTGACGTAGAAGTATCCGGGTCGGGAACGGTCTTCTGGCGGTGCGTAGTAATAGGCAGCAGGAGCAGCGTCTGCCCGCCATTCCTCGATTTCCCTGAAATCGTACTTCGCTTCAGGGAGCTTTCCGAAGAACTCACCGAGTCTGGCATCCATTTGCCCCAGGATTTGCTTGAATCCGTCGAGGAGGTCTTGGCCAGTCATGTAGAAATTTGACTTGTCCTTCCGAAGTGTCTCATTGTATTGTTGGAGGCTGCCTTTGAACTGAACCTTTCCCAGGATCACACCGATCTCTTTACCGATTCGAGCTAGCTCCCGTTTGCCTAGTCGGTGTATCTGGTTGGGCGTGAGATTGGTCGTCGTGTGAAGGCGGATGTAGTATGCGTACATTGCTCTACCATTAGGAATGGACCAGACCCCTGGATGAGTACGGGATTTTGGCAGGTATTCTTCTCTGACAAATTTGAGAAGCTTCGTATAAGCGGGGACGACATAGTTCTGTATCGCTTCGCTCACATCTCCTGCCATTCGTTGTGCTTCGACACTAGAAATTTCCGACGGGATCCGGCCGATCGGCTTGTAGAGTTCGCTCTTGTCGGGTGCAGATACAATCTGCGCTTCCAGTTGAGAGATGATCTTCTCGACGACGCTTCGAGGCTGAACAGTCTTCTTGCCTATCCCAGTCTTGAGATTTGTAATTGTCTGGTCGAAGACCCTCCGAAACTGTGTCAGTCGACTAATGTAGTTCACGTAGTCTTGCAGAGTCTTGAACGGGTGATATGTGGTTAGTTGAGGGAGGTCGATGTGTGGACCAGTCTGCTGAGTTATCGGCAGAAGATACGGGTGATATTTTGCGCCTTCAATCTGTAATGCTAGTTCTCGTTTGAAGAGGTCATAGTTGAGCCGGTCTTCTCCGCTAGTGGGTTTCTTGAAGCCCTTGAGCTCTATCAGGTATTTTCTGAACCGGTCGACGCGCTTTTCGTAGGCTTCCGCGGAAACGTCCTCTAGCCAGTTGTCGTAGCGGTGGTCTCCGAGATATGTCGCAAAGGTCGGGCTTTCTTTGAGGATGAACTCCCAGTAGTGCTCATACAAACGATTGAGAGACGCAGCGTCGTCTTCGAGACTAGCCATTAACTCATCTTGGCGAACTTTCATGGTCTTCTCGCAGGAAGAACAGAGGAACGAGTAGGAGAAAGCACATGGCTGCGCCTGCTATCCAGGCAGCGGAGTAGTTGAATGATCTTGCGAAATATGAGAAGACTAGCGGAGGCCAGAAGGAGCCTGTCAAGGAAATGCTGTTAACCCAACCGATCGTGAGGCCTTCATACTCTTTCTCGACCCTGCTAAGGTCCTTAGCTGCGGCGAAGTTGATCGTGGACGCTGGTCCGACCGCTATCCCGCCCAGTACGGCTCCGGCGGCTGCAGCAAAGAGCGTTGGTGTTGCGGCCACCAAAAGCGCTGAGGTCATTCCTAGACCAGAGAGGATCAGTAGTCGCCTTGGCTTCCTGTTCCGGTCATACATTCTTCCTCCCCATAGAGATGTGTAGATCGGCAGGAGAACAATCATCGCTGCGACTATGCCTGCGATTGCCGCGGTTTCTCCCAGGCTTGCTTGGAGGTAGTATGCCATAAAACTCGAGATCAAAACGCTGCCCAGGTTCGAACCTAGAGACCCGAGCCCCAGCACAATCAAGTTCCGATCGCTCAGAATCTTGCCAAGCTTACCAGTGGAGAACCTGAAATGAGCATTTTCCCCATCTTTCGGGGCGAGCGCAACTACCAAGAGTCCCGTGAGCACTCCTAGCCCTCCGCTGAGTACGAGGGTAGAGCGCCAGCCCGTGACTGTTGCGAGGAGAATCCATCCGAAGAGTCCGAACAAACCCCCGATATCGAATGCGGAATTGATGAGCCCGACGCTGGTGCCCGACTTTCCTCCCAGAAATCTAGTCATAAGAACTACCGAGGGTGCGAATACGAGTGCCATTCCTGCTCCAACGATGAAACGTAGGATTGCAACCTCAAGAATGGCTGATGATATGGAAGTACCTAGCACTGCTACAGAGGAGACGAGTATGCCTAATGATACTGTTCTTTTTGGGCCCCATTTCGCCGCGAGTATTCCGCCCGGGACCTGCATTATTCCAACGCCAAGGTAGAAGCTTGAGGTCAGAGTTCCCAGGCCAGACACGCCGCTGTTGAGGTCGGCACTCATCAGGTAGAAGATCGCGCCGATGTTCAGCCAGTTTATGGCATAGACAATGCGAGCAGCAACAAGGGCGATGACTGCCCGTTGTCTCGAAATCTGAGCCGACAAGTGTTCAGGAGCTAGTTCGAAAATGTTAGTGGATATTATGATTGAGTTGGACTCAGGGGATTATTGTCATGCGGGTCTTCTCTTCCACCTTTGTCCCGATGTAGCGGTCGCTCCACTTCTGACTCATATCACCATGCGTCCCCAATCCAACCGCCACGTCTATCAGAAGCAGGACCCAGTAGATCTTGCTTACATTTCGGACGAGACTACTGCGAAAGTCCATCGGCCTTCCATCGACTCTCTGTATCTGCAGACCCATGATCTCTTTGCCCAAAGTCCTCCCGTAGAGTCCTTCAGCGAGGAAGAAGTAGAGGAAGACGACTAGAGGTATTAGTCCGCCAAGCGAGAGACCCCACCATGCATTCCACCATGCTGGAAATGCCCCCAGAGTCGTGGACGGGAAGCTCAAACCGATAATGAATGGAATCGACACGACGATTGCAATGATCGCTAGTACAACGGTGACAATAACTGCGTCGATGATGAAAGCGACTAGTCTCCGGGCCCAGTGGTTCTGGACATTCTTGTCATCCCTCAGTAATTCGAAGCCTGTTGGAGACTGGACACCCATAGTGCCCCGAACAGAGGCGCCGCACTTCGAGCAGAAGGCTGCGTCTTCTCGAAGCTCGCTCCCACATTTCCAGCAGTATACCAAGGGATACTCAGGCGTTCGAACCTCCAGCCGTGGGCTTAAACTTGACGCCCACAAATGAGGTCCGTGTCCTCATGGAGGCGTCAATAGCCGCTTCATCGGGCATCAGTTAATGACGAGTTGAAGCCTGTACTCGGCTGGTTTATGGCAGGGTTACTATCATTCTAAACCGTCAGGGGAGGGCGGAGCATGAATAGTTCAGGGGAACAGCCAGCCTTGAGATTAGTGGTCGTCTCGAACAGGCTACCGTTCACAGCCAGTAGCAAGGACGGCAAGCTGGTTTTTCGCGCGAGTCCAGGCGGTCTTGTCTCAGGACTGACCGCGTACCTGGAATCGTCCAGACAAGGTTCTCCTAATCGAGATTACTTGTGGGTCGGCTGGCCCGGCATCGAGATCGATGAAAGTTCTCAAGACAAACTGAGGTCAAAAGCCGCCAAGCAACAAGCCTCGCCGGTCTTTCTAGACGCTAAAACGATGGACGGGTTCTATCATGGATTCTGCAACAGCACGATCTGGCCGCTGTTCCACTATTTTCCTACACATGCCAAGTTTGACGAGAACGATTGGGCACAATATGTCAAGGTGAATGAGGTCTTCAGAGACTCGCTGCTGAAAGTGGTCCAGCCAAACGACACTGTCTGGGTCCACGACTATCATCTCATGCTTCTCCCGCAGCTTTTGAGAGAGAAGATGCCTGATCTGCCCATCGGATTCTTTCTCCACACACCCTTCCCCTCCTACGATGTGTTCCGCACGCTTCCGACAAGATGGCGCAGGGCTATACTAGAAGGAATCCTCGGAGCCGACCTGGTCGGATTCCACACAATCGACTACACACAACATTTCCTCAGATGTATACTTCGCATTCTGGGTATTGAACACAATTTTGGCCAGGTGCTCATTGACGGGGAGAGAGCGGTGAAGGTTGACACCTTCCCGATGGGCGTACATTACGGGCAGATTCGCGATAATGTGAAGAGTGACACTGTACAGCAGGAGGCCCGAGCACTCCGGGAGAGACTAGGCAACATTAAGGTCGTTCTGTCCCTTGACAGGCTTGACTATACGAAAGGGATCAAGCATCGTCTTGAGGCCTACGCCACTTTTCTCGAGCGGTATCCTCAATGGCTTCGAAAAGTAGTCCTCATGCTCTCAGTCGTCCCTTCCCGGCTAGGATCACAGCATTACGAGCAGATGAAAGAGGAGATCGACAAACTAGTGGGAAGCATCAACGGAAGATTCGGGGCAATCGATTGGAACCCGATAGTCTATCGATACCGGTTCCTGCCGTATCACCAGTTGTTGAGCCTCTTCGCCATGAGCGACGTGGCTCTAGTAACCCCTCTGAGAGACGGCATGAATCTGATCGCGAAAGAGTATGTGGCGTCTAGGGCCGATCAGAAAGGGGTCCTAATTCTAAGCGAGATGGCAGGAGCCTCCCGAGAGCTGGGTGAGGCGCTCATCATCAATCCCAACGACGAATCCGAAATTGTAGATGCACTCAAGACAGCTCTGGAAATGCCTGAAGAGGAACAGATACGACGTAACCAGGTAATGCAGAACAGATTAGGACGTTACGATGTTATACGATGGGGCCAGGACTTTACAGGCAAGCTACACTCGGTCAAAGACCAGCAGAGAAGGTTCAGCGCACGGCTAATGGATAGGCCGACAAGGGAAAAGCTAATCAAAGACTACACCAATTCCGAGAAAAGAATCCTATTCTTAGATTATGACGGCACGCTATCGCCGTTCAAGGAGCGTCCTGAGACCGCGGTTCCCGGCGCAATCCTCCTCTCCACTCTCAACGCACTCGCGGAAGACCCACGAAACAACCTAGTCATCGTGAGTGGTCGGCATAGAGATCTCTTACACAAATGGTTCGGACCCCTAAGCGTAGGAATTGTCGCCGAGCACGGAGCGTGGATCAGAGAGAAGGACAAAGACTGGCTACCAGCCATCAAAGTAGAGAGCAACTGGAAGGAAAAGGTTCGGCCTATTCTCCAGAGCTATGAAGACCGGCTTCCCGGCTCTTTTGCCGAAGAGAAAGAATTCTCACTAGTCTGGCACTATCGAGCTGCCGACCCAGAACTCGCCTCCGTACGATCGAAAGAGCTTGCGGATGAGCTAGGATATTTCACAGAGAACACTGAGCTCCAAGTGTTGCAAGATAGCAAGTCGATCGAGGTGAGAAACGTCGGGATCGACAAGGGAATGGCTGCGAAGCTACTGCTTTCAGAGAAGACATTCGATTTTGTTCTGGCCGTGGGTGACGATCTGGCTGACGAAGAACTCTTCAAGGTTCTTCCCG
>MNHO01000078.1 GCA_001919285.1 archaeon 13_1_40CM_2_52_13 | reverse complement strand
GTCCGAGCGACTTCCTCGACGGCCGCGACAATCCGCTCGATCTCGGCCGGGCCGACGCCCGGATGGACCGGGAGCTCGAAGAGGCCCGGGATCACGTCCTCCGCGACGGGACATCGACCGCGGATCTTCAGGTCCCGGAGCGCCTTCTGTTTGTACAGCGGCATGGGATACGATGGCCGGCAGCCGATTCCGTCCTCGGTTAGCTCCTCGACGAGTTCATCCCGGGACCGCCGGAACGGCTCCTCGCGGCGGACGATGTACTGGTAGTACGAATGGACCATCCAGTTGCCCTCGGACGGCGGGACGAGGCCCTCGATGCCCTCGAGACCTTTGGACAAGGCCCGCGCGTTCGCCCGCCGCTGCTTCACCCAGCCGTCCAGCTTGGCGAGCTGCGCGAGGCCCATCGCCGCGGCGATCTCCGTCATGCGGTAGTTGAAGCCGACGAGGACGTGCTCGTACTTCGCCGGCTGGCCGTGGTGCCGGAGGAGTCGCGCCTTCTCCGCGATTCGGTCGTCATCCGTGACGATCATGCCGCCTTCGCCGGTCGTCATGTTCTTCGTGGCGTAGAACGAGAAGCAGGCGGTGTCGCCGAGGTTGCCGGCCTTCTTGCCGTGATACTCCGCGCCGGCGGCCTGGGCGGCGTCCTCGATGACCGGGATGCCGCGGTCCCGGGCTGCGGCGAGGATCGGGTCCATCTCGGCCGTCTGGCCGTACAGGTGGACGGGCATGATTGCCGCGGTCTTGCGTGTGATCACGGACGCGACCTTCGCGGGATCCATATTGTACGACGACCGATCGATGTCGACGAAGACGGGCTTCGCGCCGCACAGGAGGACCGTTGAGGCGGTCGCGAAGAACGTGAGGGGAGGGATGACGACCTCTTGGCCGGGCCCGATGCCGTGCGCGAGGAGCGCGACGTGGAGCGCCGCGGTCCCGTTCGTCACCGAGATCGCATGCTTCCGGCCGAGGTCCTTGGCGAAGGCCTTCTCGAATGCCTCGACCTTTGGACCCTGCGCGAGCATCCCGGACGCTAGGACCTCCCGCACACCGGCGAGTTCTTCCTCACCGAGAATCGGACGGGCGATGGGGATCGGGATCATCGAAGCGCGGAACCGGCTCCGGAGTATGAAGGTTCGCTGCTCACTTGCGACGCCGCGAACGACGAGCCCGGGCCTTCGGCCTCAGCTCGGGGAATCGCTTGCCGTCGTGGGCGCAGCGCATGTTGCGGTCGAGCGGTCGACCGCATTCGCACACCCACCCGATGAGTTTCGCCGGGACTCCGGCAACCAGGCCGTGCGGCGGGACGTCCTTGGTAACAACAGCGCCGGCTGCGATCATGGCGCTTCTTCCTACAGTGATGCCACAAACAATCGTCGCATTAGCCCCAATCGATGCGCCATCCTCAACAATCGTCTGAACGACATGCCAAGCGGGACTTATTGCACGCGGGTACAGATCGTTCGTGAAGCACGCGTGAGGTCCAATGAAGACCTTGTTTCCTGCTCTAACTCCGCGATACAACGTTGCAAAATTCTCAATCTTGCAATCGTCTCCGACGACAACATCTACGTCGATGTACACATCTTTGCTGATAGTACATCGAGCGCCGACCCGCGCCCTTTCTCGGATCTGCGCCCAGTGCCAAACGAACGTTCCCTCTCCAACCACCGCATCGGCGGAGACCTCGGCGCTTGGATGGATTTGAGTCGCCATTGGTTGCTTGCAGAATGGAAAGGCGACCTATCAACCCTCGCCATCGTCTGGGGAAAAGTGATACTTCTCCTATCGAGGGTGAGAACCACGCGCTACCCTTCAAATACGCAGTTCACAGGCTGGCGGACAAGAGGACATGCCGATGTCCAGTTGGTTGAGCGGGTACCAGAGTGTCATCCCCTCGGCTAACTTGTCGGACGGGCTCGCTTCCCTCGTCGCGTTTTCGTTGGCGTTGCTGTTCGCCTTGCTTCTGACTCCTCGCCTCATTCGTCGGATGAGGGCCGGGGGCATGACAGGCCCCGATGTTAACAAGGCGTCGAAGACTGAGGTTGCCGAGCTCGGAGGGATTTCAGCGATTTTTGCGTTCTCAGTCTCTCTGAGCCTCGTTGTCGGATTCCAGAAGCTCCTCGGGAACATCGCTGAACCTCCGTTCCTCGCGGCGATCAGTGTCTACTTCATGGCGGCCATGATTGGATTGATCGATGACATTTCTAGCTTGAAGCGGAGGCACAAAGCGATCGTGATAGCATTCTCAGCGCTGCCTCTCATGCTCGTGCACCTCGGTCCTGACGTTATCCGACTCCCTCTGGGAATAGACGCACGCTTCGACGGCGAATGGTGGTACCTGATCTATTGGCTCATCGCGGTTCCGATTGGCGTTACCGGCATTTCAAACGCCATGAACATGTCCGCCGGGTACAACGGCCTCGAGAGTGGACAGATCTCGATTGTTTCATTCAGTCTGCTCACCGTAGCCGCGGTTCAAGGTTCTCCAGAATATGCCCTCATGATTTTCGCTGCCTTAGCGGGTTGTTCGCTCGGCCTGTATTATTTCAATCGTTTCCCTGCCCGGGTTTTCATCGGGGACATTGGGACGCTGGGCCTTGGGGCGGCGATCGGGGCTGGCGCGATCTTGGGCCACATCGAATTCTACGGAATCATCGCAATCGCGCCCGCGTTCTACGAGGCGATTGCAACCTTCTATTACGGCCTTCGTGGCGAGAATGGCCGGCGCCGAGACGCGTGCCATAACCCCGTTATTCTGCCGGACGGTAGGCTTCAACCTGTGCCGGGCGCGGGACGCTACACCCTTGCCAATTTCATACTATCGAAACGGCCGATGACGGAGCGAAACCTCGTCCGGGTCCTTCTGGGATTGTATGGCCTCAGCGGCGCGGTTGCAATCCTGCTGAGTGGGGTGTAGCGGTGGGGGCTAAGTTGCCGAGTGGTGTGGGATCCACACGGGTTCCGCGCCTTGCAGTGGTCGCCTACACCGAATATCTGAGGGATCCTCGGGTCCGACGCGAGGCGGAAAGTTTGGTCGAGGCTGGTTATCTTGTTCACGCAATCGCCTTGCGTCCTCGCGACGGTCGCTCCCCGGCTCACGTAGGCGGAGTGCACCTTCACGAAGTCCCCCTTTCAGTTCGACGAGGCGGTAAGCTCCGATATGCCTACCAGTATCTCATGTTCTTCCTGCTGAGTACAATCGTCCTTGCCCGCCTTCATAGCCGCCGGCCTTTCGACCTTGTTCACGTTCATTCTCTCCCCGATTTTCAGGCGTTCTGCGGATTGCCAGTCAGGATGACGGGTGGAGCAGTTCTGCTCGACCTCCATGAGGCTATGCCGGAGATATTGGCCTCCCGGTTCCGAATCCCAGCAAGCAGCGTGTGGGTTCGGCTTGCGGCGTTCCTGGAGCGCGTTAGCTGCGAGTTTGCAAATCACGTAATCGTTGCAAACGACGGAATTCGCGCCGCGCTGCTCGCCCGAGGTCTCAACGCGGACCATGTAACCGCTGTCTACAATCCGGGCGATGGAGCCGGACCGATTCCGAAGCCGGAGGAAATCGCTCGAGCGCTTCGTGTTCCTCAAGGCCCGTTGATAGTCCACGCGGGTGGCATCAATCCAGAAAGGGATCTCGAAACTCTCTTCCGAGCCGTCGCCCAGCTTCCTGCCGTTTCAGGCGTAAATGTGATAGTTGCCGGAGATGGCGACCCTTCCTATGTCCGTGAGCTTGGCCAACTGGCCGATCGACTCGGAATTGGGAGTCGGGTACTCTTCGTCGGAAACGTCTCCAGGGAGGAAGCGTTGTCGCTCATGTCGCTCGCGACGATCGGAGTGGTGACTCTGAAGGCCAATCCCCTAACCGAACTGGCTTGGCCGAGTCGCATTACGGAGTTTGCCCGTCTTCGAAAACCCCTCGTTGTCCCGCGCTTGCGGTTCGTCTCTGAAACGCTCGCTGACGGCGCTCGCTACTACAGGCCGGGAGACGCTGACAGCCTCGCTGCGGAACTCCATAGTGCGTTGGTAGGGCTGGGAAGCATGGAGTCCTCACTCGCCAAAGCTGACGCGATTTGCAGTCGGTTCGAGTGGAGCCGGATGCGCCCGGTGCTGATGAGCATTTACAAGGCCCTGGAGGGACCCAGTGCCTCTTGAACGTTCGAGAGCCCGTATCGCGATTGTAACTGGAGCAAACATGGGTATGGGCACCCCTGGTGGCACCAGGTCGTACGTCCTGGGGCTCTCTAGGTTCCTTGTAGAGAACCGGTTCGGGGTCGAGCTGATTACAAACGGGCGGGTGGACGAAGCGCCAGAGGGTTGCGCGGTGCGTCCCGCTCGGCTGGACTACATGCCTTCCTCGTTTCGGTTCCATCGCAATTTGCGACGATGGGCGACGCTAGCCAACCTGACCGGAGTCGATCTTATACATTTTCAGCGTCCAGATGATTTCGCGGCTTTCCTTCACTTAAACAAGCTACCCCCAACCGTTTGCACACTGCACGGGGATCCCTGGTCGGGCGTGAGGCGCCGCCGTGGCAAGCTCCTCGAATTGGCATACCGGCGTCTCGAGCGGAAGGCGCTGCGACGGATTGGAGCAATTGTGGCGGTAGATTCCGCCACTGCCGAGGTCTACTCAAAGCGTTACCCGCTCATTGCGGACCGACTTCACATCATTCCAAACGCGGTCGACGATTCGTTCATAGCCGAAGAAGTTCGTTCAGGCGACGGTCCTTCCCCTGCCCAACCACCCGTCTTCGTGTTCGCCGGTCGGCTCTCGGTCGAGAAGCGGGTCGACCGCATCATAGCCGCTGTGACGGGATATCCCGCTCTAAGGGGTGCGAAGCTCGTTATTGCTGGCGCTGGCCCCGAGGAAGAGCGTCTTCGGCGTTTCGCAAACGGGCTACCGGTCGAATTCGTCGGCCAGCTCAATCGAAGGGAGCTGTCAGCCCTTTACCGACGGGCCGACGCTTTGGTCATCGCATCTGAGTTCGAGGGTCTCCCGACAGTCGCGCTGGAAGCCGTGGCAGTGGGCTGTCCGGTTGTGGCTCTCGAGGGATCTGGAGCCGACTGGATTCGCCGAGACGGGCTTGGGATTCTCGCTCCCAGCCCCGGGGGCCTCTCGGAGGCGCTGGCCGCTGCGGTTCCGCTCCGGCGTCAAGGTGCCTCAATTCACGTTCCCTCCAAATACACTTGGAGCTCCGTCGGACCCCAAATTCTTGATGTGTACCGTCGCGTGCGGGAGGAAGTGAAACCGTGAAGGCTTCTGTTGTTGCTTGGTTGCGATTGGATGATTGGGTGACGTTTCTATGAAGCTCGGCCGGAGGCCGACCCTTTTCATATTGGCGGCCACAATCCTGCTCAACGTGCTCTTACGATACCCATCATCAGATCACGAGACGGGCGTCGACTCCATCTTCATTCACGCACTGTCCGGTTCCATCTATGATCACGGCCACGCTGGGTGGATCCTGAATCCTTTGTCGTACCTCGGCTGGTATCCCCTCTCCTACCCCTCAGCGGGACCGTTCCTATTCGCCGCGACCAGCTCGATGACAGGCATGAATCTCGAAGGCTCCATACTTCTCATCTCCTTCATGCTTGGCCCCCTCGGCATCTTGAGCGCATTCATGATGGCCCGGGAGGTGCGCCACGGCGAGACCTTAGCCGTAGTCGTCGCTCTACTCTATGGATTGGCACCGCGCTTTCTCGTGTTTACTATCTGGTCGGCCTCAACGCGCGCCCTCTTCATGTCGCTGCTGCCTATCTTCACCTGGTCGATTCTGGTAAGTTACCGGCGGCCGTCCAAACTGAGCTATGGGATGCTGGTGGTCTCTACGCTCTTGTTGACCGCCACGCACCGGCTGGCCATACTCCTGGCCGTTGTCTTCGTGGCCTTCATCGTCGCAATCGTTCTAGTCCAAGGCGCGAGACTTCTCCGCACGTTGTTTCCGCAATCACTCCTTCGCGAGTCAGTTCGTCGAGGGTTTCCGTATGTCGCTCTCGGCGCGGTAGTTGCGATGATCGCGGGAATGATGATTGCAACAGACGTCCTGCAACAATACAGCCAAGGAGAGATCGCTTCCGGATCGGCACCATCCATTGAAATCCTGAATCTCATGGTGAGCCTAGCCAGGAGTTCTGGCTTTGCCCTTGTGCTAATGCCGGTGGGTTTGGTCGTTTTGACCAGGCAAAGAAACAAGCGGATCACCGAGCCGTTTCTAGCGGCAGTTTCGATTGGCCTCGTTCCAACCTTGCTCCTACGTGTGTATACGGGGTTTTACATTCTGCCGTTTTTAGCCATCCTTGGAGGACTCGGTTTCATTGGAATTATGAACCTCTTGCGACGTCACAAGCGACTCGGGAAGCTCGGGGGCGTCGTTTTAGTTGCGGTTATTGTTGCATTCTCGGGACTCGTCTTGGATATTGAGCTTAGCCAGTCGACCCAGATTTCCACACGGACCTACGACACTGGCCTGTACGTTCGAGGCAACGGCTTCGGCGGAACCCTCGTCGCTACGGATGGACTGATGGGCATTCAGGTTGGAGCGATTTCGGGTAATGGGCTGCTGCCGGTGGGCGGGGCTGGGACGACCTTCCAGAGTCCGGAGCTCTTGGCGTATGGTTTCTATAAGGGGTCCGAGGTCGACTCGGCGATTTCTAGGATTCCACTCTTGGGTCTGACGATTGACAGCGACTCTCTCTGGAGTGTCCCGAATATTCAGGCTGAACAGGATTGGGTAACGATTCTGAATTCGCCTTTCGGCCAAATTCCGATGGATCTTAGGACAAGGTATCAGCCAGCCTACTACCTGGAAGGGAAGGACCAGGCAGGGACGTACTTGGCATTCGGGAACACGTACTGCTCGGCCCTCGGCCAATCGGTTCATGAGCAAGGGTACACGGTGTACGACAACGGGCAGGAGGCACTCTGGTGGCTTGGAGCGCCTGCCTCACCGCCAGGGACGGGCACAGTGCCTAAGCCCTGCGGTTAGCACGAAGGCGCGGTTTGTAGCAGGTTCGAAAAAGCGACGGAAATGACATGAAAGTCGCGATGGTAACCCCGTATTGGTTTCCCGTTCGAGGCGGCCTCACAAGCTATGTGTCTTCGCTCACCGACGCTCTGCGGAAGTACTGGGCTATCAAGGTCTACATAATCGCGCGGGAAGGAGAACCGAACGGTGCCACTATCATAGGAGGAACACCGCGCGAGTTCGTCGCTCGAGCCGCTCGAGAACTCGACAGAATTGAACCGGATGCGATTCATGCACACGGGCATTGGTACGCCCTGAGCGCCGCCTTGCGGCACAAGCGTCGGCGCTCCGAAGTCAGGGTCGTCTTCACGATCCACACTCAACTCGATCCAGAGTTAGTCACGCGGCGCCTCGTCCTCGCGCGCCTACTCTCGAAGGCTAACACGCTCACGGCCGTGAGTCAAGACCTCTTGGCTCGGACCAGCGAGGCCTACCGAATCAGCGTCCGAACTCGAGTCACCCCGCCGGGCGTTCTCCTTCGCACCTCCAGTCCGGAGCAAACGCGCGGGTTCCAGATTCGCTACGAGTTGTTGGACCGGCGACCCATTGTCGCGTTCGTCGGTCCACTGACGTATGAGCGCAAGTGCGAAGGAATCCGACAGCTAATCGCAGCGATGACGACGATTCGGAGTCGATTCCCTGGTAGCGTCTTGGTGATTGCGGGCGATGGCTCGTATCGCGCAGGTCTGGAGGCGCACGCAACGAGGAAAGTTCCAGGGGGTGTGACATTCTTGGGCGATGTTCCCGATCCCACCCCGCTTTTGCTTGTGGCGGATGTCTACGCGCACATCTCGTTCCAGGAAGGTTTGCCGTTAGCCCTCCTCGAGGCGATGGCGGCTGGCAAGGCTATCGTGGCATCGCGCGTGGGGGGCATTCCTGAGGTCATCCGAGACGGGGAAAACGGATTTCTTGTTGATGGCGATTCGACTCAGATAGCCGACCGAATCCTTCGGCTGCTGGCGTCTGAAACCCTGGCTTCGCGTTTCGGTTCCCAGTCTTTGCGGGATGTGTCTTCTCTCTACGGACCGAGGCAGTGCGCGGAACGATTCGTGCCTCTGTATGGGGGGAAGCTGCCTCGTAAGGTCGTTGTTTCAGTCGACCTAGAACGCGACTACCCCGGCCCGCAGGAGACCCACCGAGGCCTTGAAGAAGCTGTCCCGAAACTGTTGGACTTGTTTCGAAAGCACGGCGTGACCGCTAACTTCTTCGCGACCTCCGATCTTTCGACGCGGTATGCTGACGTCCTCCGCCAAATCGTCCGAGAGGGGCACGGTCTAGGCTGCCACGGTGAAAGTCACAGTGTCTCATATCTGTCGGCCCGATCGTTCGACTGGCAGCTCGAATCGATTAAGCGGGCCACCGAGTCGATACAAACTTCTACCGGCATTCGGCCACGCGGGTTCCGGGCACCCAACTTCTCGGCGAATGGATCAACGATTCGAGCCCTGAAGCGGCTCGGATATTGGTACGACTCATCGGTGCTCCCCGGTCGACGTGTGCGAAAACTGCGGACTTTCACTTTGCTAGACACGAGACCGGCACCAAGCGATCCCTACCGTCCTTCCCAACAGAATGTTGCCGTTCCCGGAACATCTGGCGTGATTGAGTTCCCGGTCACGGAAAATCCTATGAGTCCAGGTGGCCCGATTAGCCTTGGGTTCCTTCACACCGCCGGGCTCGATCAGACTTTGGAAGCCATCGCAACGTCGGCATCCGACGTGTGCGTATTCCTAATCCACCCTTGGGAGCTTCTGGATCCACCGGACCGACGAGTGCCAAAATGGATGCTCGCTGGGTGTCGATCTGACTCAACATTGCTCGATGGATTTCTCAAGCAACTCAAAGTGGACCACGAGCTCACGACCTTCGAAGCCCAGCTGGAAAAAGTACATTTTCTTCCTGCGCATTCAGAAAAGCCAGCAATGATTCAGGCATTATCTGTTCCACGGCCTGGCCTGCCCCAATGATTCTATGACGCCTCTTGATTTGTCGCCTACGTTTAGGAGAAAGTCGAGAGCTGAGAGGTCCGGAACGAAGGGTCCCCAGAGTTGCGGATATTCTGGATGGTGGAACTCTTGGACGAGTAATTTCACTTCGCCGAACTCGTCTGGCTCGAGGTAACGAGATGCGCCACGACCGCTGAGGTACGCATCACCTCCTGACCGACGCACGATTTCTGCCAGCTTTGCTGACGCGGATAAGTTCTCGATAGCGCCGAGCTCTGATGCTCGCCTGATTGTTGGAGCATGCCCGAACGCGGCGGCAATGAACCGGATCAATGCCTCGTTTGCGAGGGAAAGTTGTCTCCAATCCTTTGAGTAAAGATTCTGAAGGTCGCGCGAATACGAACCAAAAAAAGACGAGCGCGCATAATTGGATTGAATCGTTCTCCAGTGCAAAGACTTCCAACGGTTGCCTGAGATTTCCACGTTTCGAATCGCCTGAAACGCCGGACTACGGACCGGTACCGTCAACCATAGAGGCCCGCGAGGTGTCTTAATTCGATTCCGGTTTTGGAATTCATTCTTTGAGAACTGGGCGGTGTCATAAAGAACGAACAAGTCAGCTAGCGCGATCTTGTGAAAGAAGCCCAGATATGGCAGGTAGTTCGGCTGATGAATCGCGACGATCAAACTACATTCCTTCCACCCTTTGAGACAGAAGCCCACCTCGCAACTGCCTTCTCCAGGAAATGCCGCGAGAGAATAAGCTACCGGTCTCAACAGACCCGCTGAAAGAGCTTCCAGAAACGCCGCTTCTAGTCAATTCTGTGCGTCTCTGGATCGCGCATCTTGTTCCATCTGTTGACTGGGACAATTGCGGAGGCGCACTCCTTGAATTTTCCCGCATGGCGTACGAAGAGCGCATGGATTTCAATCATCTCCACTTCAATCTTGGCCCGATGTCTGCCAATAATCTTTACCAGAACATCTTGTAAAGAACGAAGCCCTCGGCGTAGGGGACCCCTGACTGCGCGCCGCGGGTTCGTGCGAGGCTGCGGAACGATTCGATATCGAAATACGCCCTGTGCGCGAACTGGCTCTCGTAGCATTGAAGAGCGTCGAGCTTCTGATTCAAGGCCGTCGTAATGTCGATAAACAGACTTGGGGTGAACGAATGACTGCCGTATCGTAAAATTTCGTACTGGAGAAGCGTCTCGTTGCTCCGGAACGTGCGCACTGCAGCGTTGCCGAGCGTGCTGTGGTCTTGGTGGGGATCATCCAGAAAAGGGAAGAACACTAGGTCCGGTCGAAGCTCGGCTTGGAGCTCCTCGAGGATTTCCATGACTTGCATCCTGTGCTCCGGGAATTCGCGGTTTGGAATAGAGAACACGTGCGGCCTCGCGCTCGTCACCTCACAGGCCCTAATGAATTCATCCGCGCGAAGCTGCTTCGCATCTTTCGGGGCCTCGTCCTCACAGTCGGACAGCACGACGGCATTCACCTCGACGCGCACTCTAGAAGCGAGGACCAACGTCCCCCCGCACCCTAGCTCGACGTCATCAGGGTGTGCGCCGAGGGCAAGGACTCTTTTGTATCCTCTTAGGGCTGGTTCGGCGGCTTCAGCAAGCGGTGGTTCGGTCCGGACTTCGGATTTTCGTCGGGCCGCTGCAATCACTCTCGGCTTCTTCGACGTAAAGTGCCACCCGCGCTCTCAGGGGCGAGATTTTGGGTTTCTGGCCGCATCCGGTACCTGGCCTGCTTAACTCTTCGCCTCTGATTCCCCGGTCCGGTAACAGAGTCCTCGGTTACAAACTCCTGACCGAGCCAACTCGCCGGTGGCCCGCCGATTTCGGGCTTTCTGTCTTCTTATCTCAAGGGCGATGCCCAGGTCGGACACTTTATTAGTTTGATCCTGGCATCGACGCTCGAATGGCGGATCCTCTTTCGGAGAGCCGGTACGCTGGACAGTCGGTTGGCTGTTCTGCGATCTGTCCTTCCGTTCGCCACATCGGTGTTCGCAGTGAAAGGCCAGCCCGGGGCAGATGAACTCGGCGAGGCAAGGCTTCGCCTCCGAAAGATCGCCTCCTATGCCACCTACTCTGGCGTCATTCCCGCTCCAACCCGCTTTCGCCCCTACGGAATCTCCGCACTCGTCACAGCGAGGAATGAGGAAGATTGGGTCGAAACGAGCATTGTGTCGGTCCTGAATTTCGTTGACGAAGTTTTGGCGGTTGACCACGCGTCAGAAGATTCAACGCTCGAGATTATGGAAGAGATGGCAGCTCGGTTTCCGAAGAAGGTTCGACTCATTCGCTTTCGGGACGAACCGTTCCACCGAGTCCTTAATACACTCATGGACACGGCAAAGTACCAGTGGGTTTGTCGCTTCAGCGGAGATTTCGTCGCGAGGACTTCCGGCCCAAACTCGATTGCAAATCTGACTGAGTTACTCAGAAAGCTCGATCGTCATCGATACTTCAGCATTTCGCTTTCAGGGATTGCCTTGGATGGCGACTTGCATCACCAATTCCCAAACCGGAGGGATCACTACGAACCAATCATTTTCAGATGGTCGCCATGGCTTCGATTCGGCGTTAAGGAAAGATGGGAGTCTCTACATGTCCCTTGGTTTTACGAAAAGTTGTGGATCGAGCAACCCTACTACTTCCACATGCGGTCGGTCAAGTCGGACGTGCGCATGCTGCAAAAACTCTATTGGAGTCATTGGTTTGATGCGAGGAACAAAGGGAGCCCCGTCGGCCTCCGCGAATATATGTCGAAAAGAGGCATCCAGGAGTACGGAGGCCGGACGCTTGAGGAAGCCGCCAAGAATTTCACTATCTTAGAGTACCAAGGCTGTGTACCGTTTTCAAGGGAAATATGCGGGGACTACCCCGACCTTCTAGTTCCGGCGCTCGCCAATCCGCCATTTCGCCTCGTCTTCAGAGACGGAAGGGTAGTTGACCGCCAGTCGGGAGCGCGTTACCGGCCGGTGACACAGACCGAGGCCTAGTCGTGTCGTCTCTATTACCAGGACCACATGCACAATCGCCTAACGGGCGACCGGCAATCCGACCGCGCTTACGTTCTCGGCTGGCGGCGGGGACTGCTACGTCTCTCATCGCTACCGTCGTCGGTCAGGGTTTCGCTCTGATCACCTCGATTATCTATGCGCGTCTCCTGGGGCCGACAAATCTCGGCGTGCTCGCGATTTACACTCAAATCGCAGCGATTGGGGTTTCGATCGCTGGCATTGAACTGGGAATTCCAATCACTCGTTTTGTCGCGAATCTCCGAACCAGGGGGTCGGAAAACTTAGAAAGATTCCTAGGCACTGTCCTGACGGTCGTCATCTTGTCCAGCGCGATTTCATCGGCTTTCCTCGTGGCGCTGGGAGAGGCGATTGGATTAGGGGTATATGGAAGCCCGATCCTGGCTACGATGATTCGGATTGCTGCTGGATTTCTCGTCTTGAACGTCCTCTCAGCTGTCGCAGTGGCGATCCTTCAGGGTTTGCAGCAAGTCCGAGTGATGTCGGTCATCGGGATCCTCATTGAGGCTCTCACCGTCCCTGTGATGTTCATTAGTCTCTCCGTCATCGGCCTCATCGGGGCTGCCGTTGGCGGGATCGTGGTCGCCGGAGCTGGCGCAGTAATTCTATTTGGCTCGGCCCGGAAGCACCTCAAACGGGAAGGTGTGCAGATGAGACTCTCTTTCGATCGAGAGTCGGCGCGAGGTCTGTTTCGATTTACTCTGCCGCTTTTGGGCTCAATCGTTCTCCTGAAGGTGGCCTGGCTCTACCAGAGTAGTGTTCTCGCCTTGAACCTCGGATATGATGACACCGGGTTGTTTCGAGTCGCATCGACAGTCTCTCGCTCGATCGCTTTCGTGTCTGGCGCGATGAGCATTCCGCTGCTGCCGGCTCTTTCCGAGATGTACGCGACCGCCTCAAAGAGCCGAACACGCGAGAACCTAACTACACTCCTTCGACTCACCGCATTGGTAGGCTTTCCGCTTGCCGCTGCTGTCGGCTTAGGATCCAGAATCGTAGTCGAAGCTCTTTTCGGCCCGAGCTACGCTGGGGCATCCGTCGTTGCCTTCATACTCGTCGTAGCCGCATTTCTCGACGCGGTGAATGGGGTCGCTGCGAATGCGCTCCTCGGAGGTGGTCGGACTTCGACGCTTCTGATGGTCGATGCGTTACAGGCTTTCATAATTGTAGCAGGCACTCTGATGTTCGTTGGCTCGTTCGGCCTCATTGGCGCGGCCTACGTCAGCTTGCTGGACTCGATCGTGTATAGCGTTGTTGTGCTCGGACTTCTCCGGAAGAAGCGTGTAATTGACCTGAAGCGAGTCTGTGTCCCATTAATGCTCGCCTTCGTCGGACTTTCTGTGGCAGCGGGGTCGTTGTCGTGGGGCGTGCAGTCAAATCTACCGATGATAGTTATAGCCGTGCTCGTCGCGACCGCGATGTCTTGGGCTTGCATGAGCTCCTTGGAAAGGACGCTCCTTCGAGGTGCCATCGGTGATCTTTGGAGGCGCCAGCCCGCTTAGGTTGCGACAGAGGTCGAGCGGCCTCGGCTTTGTCGCTCGCCTAATCACTCCTGGGCAAGCGTCCCTGGGGCGGTTCCAAGACTCCAAGAGTTCCAGCCATTGGGCAGAACAGAATAATCCAAGGCCCTCCGAGACAGATAGCGAAAAGATCTCCGATGCGGACCGTGAATACGCTTCGAGTAGCCCCCTGCGGATTTGCGAGGTAAGCCCCTACGGGATGACTAGAGTCTCGGGGATCTCGACGATGATCCTCAGTCTTGCTGGGGAACTTGGTGTGCGAGGACATCAAACGATCTTGGTCGTACCCGGTCCTCTACCCAAAAGTCTGCCTCTTGGCGTCACCGCATGGGCCATCGATATAGAGGGTCCTCTGCGAAACCTTAGGCTCGCCCTACGCGTTGCGTTTCGCCTTTGGAAACGACGCAAAGATTGGGACGTCGTTCACTGTCACCAAGCACACCCGGTCTCTACGATAGCATCTCTCGTCGCCAGGGTCCTCCGACGCCCCGCGGTTTCGACCTTTCATCTCTGGCCACCCGCTTCTAGCGGATTTCGTGGCCTATCTCAATCATTTTTCAACCGATTCCAGCCAATGATTGGAGAAAATGTATACGTCTCTGAAGATACGAGGCACGGAATCAGTGGATTAGGATCCGTTATCTGGAATGGCGTGGACGGGCCCCTTCTCAGGGCCAAACTTGGGGACCGTAACGAACTACGCAGAGAACTTGGCATCGTATCCTTCGCACTCGCTTTCACGGGGCGCAAAGCGAAAATCAAAGGTTATCTCGATCTACTTATCGCCGTCCGCAAGCTCCTAGACCTAGGCGTGGACACACGATTGATTGTAACCGGAGATGTGTCTCCGGAGGAGATCCCGTTCGTTCAGGACTCCATTCGGCAGTTGGACCTTGAGGCCTTCGTCATCGATCTCGGAGATCGAGATGATCATCTTCGATATCTCTCAGCGGCTGACGTCATGGTTCTTCCTTCCTACCGAGAGGGTTTCCCAATGGTATTGCTAGAAGCGATGGCTGCGGGGCTTCCTGTAGTCGCCTCAGACGTCGGTGGGATTCCCGAGCTTGTTCGAGACGCACAAGACGGCTTTCTCGTCCCACCGGGGAACGTCGAGAAGCTTGTCGCAACATTACTGCAGCTCGTCCTTCACCCCGAGATTCGTGAGAGGATAGCGGGCGCTGCCGTTCAACGGGCAGCGGAATTTAGTCTAGACCGCGAGGTTTCTTCGTACCTTCAGTTGTTCGAGAGCAGCCCAAGGCCGTAACATGAAAGTGCTATTCCTCGCCCTCGACATAAACCTGGACAGGCAGCGGGGGGACGCGATTCATACCCGCGAGCTCGCGCGATTTCTCGCCGCGCGGGGACATACGGTGGACCTTGTGACGGCGCCCCCCAAGGCTGCTATTGGTCTTGACGGGGTTTGTTCGCACACACGTCCAGCGGCTTCTGACTGGAAACAGCTTCGATTCTGCGCTCGTCTTGCATTGAGTTCCGGAAGCGAGGTTGTGTATGAGCGTCGCTCATCACCGAAAATCGCTTTCGCGGTGTCCCGCCTCGCCGGGATTCCATTTGTCGTTGAGATAAACGGGAGCGACCAGGAAGTCAAACTTCAGGGTAGGCGAGTGACCACAGTTTCGAGGCCTCTCCGTCAATGGGCGAGAACGAGAATGATGAGGCGTGCCGCACGAGTGGTTGCCGTAACAGCGCCCCTCGCCGCGGAGGTCCAGTGTTCATACGGTCTCCAATCGGCACGCCTCAAAGTAGTCCAAAATGGCGTGGACACCAAACAATTTGCGCCCCTCGACAAACGCATGGCACGTCTGCGGCTCAATCTACCGCCTGAGAGCCCCTTAATTCTCTTTGTCGGAAATCTTGCGCCTTGGCAGGGCATCGAGGACCTTTTTAGGTCATTGTCCGTCGCGCTCACCGACGCTCCGACTCTTCGTGTGATCGTCATCGGCGATGGATCAGCCCGCTCTGCGCTTAACAGATTGGCCACAGAATTGGGCGTGCAGGACTCGGTCCAGTTCACAGGCTTGGTACCTCACGAAACGGTCCCACTTTACATCGGTGCAGCTGATGTCTGCATCGTCACGTCCAGCCGAGAGATGAACGAACGGGTGGGACGCTCTCCTCTCAAGCTATATGAGTACATGGCTTGCGGGCGGCCCGTGATTGCAACTGAAGTGCCGGGTGTCCGGGAGGTCATTCTGGATTCCGCAGCGGGAATCCTCGTTTCTCCTAACGACTCAATGGCCCTGGGGAAAGCAATCTCTGGTTTGCTGGCTAATCCCGATCGAGCACGCGCGATAGGGGATCGCGGGCGTAAGTATGCGGTGGCTGAGTGCTCTTGGGCTCGGACCTCGGAGCGGGTCGAAGCAGTTCTCTTGGAGGCGGTTGGCGATTAGCGAGGGTGACTCTTCCCCTAAATCAAATGGCTCTCGTTCCGTGACAGACCTCACCGCGATTGTGATTTCTCGCAATGAAGAGGTACGAATCAATGATTGCCTTGCCTCTTGTCTCCGGTCGATTCGCAGGGCTCAGAACGAGGGTCTCATCGATAAGGCAGACGTTGTCTTGGTAGACTCCGCCTCCACCGATCGTACTGTGGAGATTGCTCGAAGATTCCCAATTTCAATCGTCCAGCTAAAGCCTGGCTGGCCCTTATCTGCAGGTGCGGGACGATACGTCGGCCTTCGACACGCTCATGGACAGTTGATTCTCTTCGTCGACGGGGATTATTGCCTTTTCGATGATTGGCTCCCGTCTGCGATCCGCACCATCCGCGGCGACTTGCGACTTGCGGCAATATGTGGAAGAGACATCGAAGGGTCCGGCGGGCGTTCTGTGTTGTCCCGATACCAAAAGGCCTCGCTCGAGGCGTTACGAAGCGATCCCGAGGCAGTCCCGGTCGGCCTGTATCGGCGCGACTTGCTCGAAAAAGCCGGAGGGATTAATCCGTTCTTGAAAGGCGCCGAAGATCGGGACCTAGCTCGGCGCCTGCGTAATGCGGGATACAGCCTTCTCCGTCTACCGATGCACATGGGACGCCATGAGTGGTCGAATGTTGGCGAACTAGACTACATCACCTATTTTCGCTCCGTGCTCACATGGAGCATAGGCGACGGCCAGGCGAGCCGAGCCTCGCCAAGAGACAAAGCACTCCAAAGGGACACGCGGCGCCGGTACTTCAACACAAGGTTTCTCTACAACTATGAACTCGCAGCTGGCGTTTCCACCGTCATTCTAATTAGCTTACTTGGCGCGTTCCTGCCAGGAGGAGAGGGCCTTTTCGTCGTGGACGGGATTGTCGCCATGCTTCTCGCCGCAGTTCGAGCGGCCCGAGGCTGGACGTTGCGCGAACTCGGGTTCCAATTCCATGTTATTCCGTACGCATTGATTCGTCACGCCGGGTTCTTCTTAGGTTATGTTCGTCGTCCCAAGAACTCAAGGGAGTACCCACGGGGCGAAGTCGTCTTGCAGACTTCGCCCGTGGCTATGTCACAGGTCAGGGCAAGTCGCTGAGTCGACGGCTGAGGACTTGCTCCACCTGCTCGCAGAGCCGCCGGTCTCTATTCGCCAGAGGGTACTTTTCAACAACACGCGCGCGCGCCCGGTCGCCGATTTCGGGCGATCTAATGGCGTCGGCTATCGCACGTGCTATTGAAGCAGGCTCTGCTTCGACGACAAACCCTGTCCCCTCAACGAGGTTCGTCATTCCACCGATTCGCGTAACCACAGGCACGCATCCAGACGCCATCGCTTCGAGTAGTGCATTGGGGAGCCCCTCTGCCCGCGACGGTTGGGCGTATACTTCCGAGGCTTGGTAGGCTGAAATAAGCTCTCCCTGTTCTACGGGGCCCCGAACCTCCAAATTCTTTGGGCCGGCGAGGCGTGCACGAACCGAGTCAGACGCGCCTATGAGCAGAAACGAAATGTTAGGGGCCTCCCGAGCGGCGGCTGCCAAGAGATCCCATCCTTTGATCCATGCACGTCGCCAGCTGTCGACGAAGGCAACGGAGAGTACTTGTTGGCGACGGGGGCCTTGCGGACGAAATCGACTTGAATCCACACCGGTCGGCAGCACCCGGATTTTAGGTTCGGCACTTGGGAACCTTCTCGCGATCTCCTCCGCGAGTTCGTCGGAGACCGCGAGGATCCGTGCTGCCAACCGGAAATGGACTCGGGCCATTCCCCGGTTGCGACGCCACGCGAGGAATCCGTAATCAGCGAGATCGCTGACATCGTAACCGCCGACCTGAATAATCGTTGGCCTCCCTGCAACCAAAGACGCGAGGCTTGCCACAGTCGCATGACTATCTCCGAACCACACGAACACGATGTCATACTTGTCCCTGTTTTTGAGCATCCACGATGCCAAGTCCCGGGCGGGGTGCTTGCGTCCTTGCCAGGAAAAGTCGATTACGGTGTAGTGACGGGCGAGCAAGGCCCGATCCGCTTTGACGAAAGGTGCGGGCTCCCGGTATACGAACAGTAACCTAGCGGTCACGAACAATCTCCGCTTCCGGTTTGCATCTTTGCTTCGTGCAGCAGGCGGCTCGCATCATGTATCGGGAAGGCGGACATTTTGTGGCGACGCCGTGTGACCATACGATTGAAGCACCTCTGCCTGCGATTGAGATTTTTACACACCACCTACAGGCGAGCTCGATTCGGCTTGCGGCAAGAGACCACAATACGGGCAGCGAACGGCTTTTCGGAGGCATTCGCGATGATGGTATCCCCCGCATTGGCAGCGAATGGCCGGCGTGACTGGCGTCAAGATGCCTTTGCAAACTCCGCAAATCGGCTCGGGTTGTTTGAGGGTCCCAGCCGCAAGGATTGCTCGCGATCCCGCTGCCCCCGGGAAGGACTTGATGAGGGCGCCCCAGAACAGAGCAATCCAAGCGAGAAAAATCAGCCACCCAGCATACGAGTGCGCTACTAGCATGTTTTGTAAATCGGTTTCCGCTGTGTCTGTGTAGTAGCCAACAAGGACGATGATGACCATCCGCAGAACGTTCGCCACATATGAGGCTAGGAGGCCGAACCCCATCAGTAGCCACACCCGCCGTGCAGGCCGTTCGAACTCGGTAAGCACGAACGCGACAAACGCGGACGCAAATATTCCGAAGGAATAGATTCCGGAGCATGCCGTTGTGATGACGACGGTCACTTGGACTCCGAGGTGCTGTGGTGTAAAGGTCAGGCCTGGAGCCGTCACTCCCGCAACTGGATGAACAGAATTTTGAACGCCCAGAAGCTGAAGAACAGCGCTAGTCTGGGGCGCCAGGGCGACCCACGAATACAAATCGACAGATCGTTCGAAGTCCGCCTCCCAGGCTCGCGCGAGGAGTAAGGGGACGACAAGGATCGCGTTGAGTGCGACCACGAACGTGAGGACGAAATCCCTCTCTCGCGAGAACCGAGGCGGCACAAATCCGTAGACGATGAACACGGACGCCGCCAGGATGACGATCGTGTCTTCCGTTTGGAGAGCGGGCGACGCGGACAGTTTGAGGTTGTACAGCAGGTCCGCGGCGAGCATCATCATCCCCACCATGGGAAAGAGGCGCACCAGCCTTCCGTTCCAGGTCGCGCGTCGAATCAACGTGGAGGCCAGGGATGGCGGCGCCTCCGGGAGCCTCGTTCCGGCGGGCCACACGATCCCAACGAGCATCGCCACGCCGACGGCAACGAGAGGGATGCCGACCCAAGCCAGAAATGTTCGTTCCGGCTGATTGAGGACGAGGGCAACGCCCGCGAAGGTCGTCACGAGGGCGACGAGGATCATCGTCCGTCGTCGGCGTTGCAACGCGGCGACCCAGCGCATGATCTCCATGACGGTCGAGTTCGACGGAGCCTTCCGGAGCGTATAAGAAAGCTCGCCGCCGGTTATCGCGGTCGCGAGACGTCGGACGATTCATATATCCACATCCCATACGATGCACCCGGTCCCCTCCATGAAGGTGGTCGGTGGCTCCGCGTCCGTCCCGCTGGCTCGCGGGATTGCCCGTGAGCTCTCTGTCGGGTTCGTCGACGTCGCTTTCGAGAAGCACCCCGGTGGATTCCCCGACGGCGAGCGATACGTCCGCCTATTGG
>MNHO01000042.1 GCA_001919285.1 archaeon 13_1_40CM_2_52_13 | reverse complement strand
TTGGGTGATGAAGCCGAGAACTTTTTCGACCAGGCTCTCGTAGACTCTGTCAGCGCAGCCCTCGACGCACTAGGACCAACCGTCAAGGAATCAATATTTCTTCTTCTCCAGAGACGGAATTCCATCACGCCCAATGAGATTCCGAAACTAGTCGCAGAGTTCGTGAAAGCACTACAGGACGTGCTGGGACCAACTGCCAGAGTGGTCGAGAAGCTAATCATTGCGGGCCTGATTGCGAGGAAGCAGGTCCCACCAAATGTTGCCCAGGGAAGAAGCCTTCTAGAGGTTGTCGGTGCTGTCAGGCTGAGCCAGATTAGTCCTTCTTGATTCGAAGCCTCGATGAGCCCCTGTAATTGTGTTTTGAAAAATCAACTAATATAGATCAGGTCGAACTCGGCCGTCGCGCGGGCCCGTAGCTCAGCCAGATCCCCCAGTACGGGATCCTGAAGAGGTAGAGCACCGGAAGAGCCATCTCTGGTGAAGCTTTTACCTCGCGGAAGACACCCGGCTGTCCCGGGTTCAATTCCCGGCGGGCCCGCCTCCCCATTATGCAAGCCGACCTGCCTCGAGAAGTCGCTCTTGTTTTCTTTCGATTGTGAATCCTATACTTTCTGTGAATCTTGGTAAGCTTCGTGCTCTCACATAGAGAGCGTAACAATTCTTTCTCCGGATGTAAGTTCTGCCATTCTTGGAGTCTATCAGTCTTGTCCCGGCCTTAGTGTTTAGGTGCAGCTGTGTCGGTTCGATGTCAGCGTGCCAAAGCAGATCTTGAATATACAGCAACATTTCTCTATTCGTATCATAGATACTGAGGCTCTTGCCGCATATTGACCCTTCGCCGCATAGAAAGCCCTGAGAAACGCAGATTCACATTTCCCGCAGTGTTCAATCCACTTTCTTAGATCGAACCAATTGCAATTGAGAAATTTGTGGAGAAGGATGCTCGACCCCTGCACTATCCATCTGCCTCTTTTTTCGCTCCACCTGACTTTGTATGGCTCGCCCCTACCAAGGACTCTTCCTAAACATCTGCTGAATTCCGAAGCAAAGTCCCTATCTGTTACACTCAATAGAATCTCCCTATGATAGTCGTGAACGTTAATGTTGCCATCACTCAGAGCTACGCCTATTACATAGCTGAGTTCAGGAGAGGGATCAGGACGGAATCGGTTGAGGCTTCCTGAAGGATCAGGGATTCCCCTTAGCCAATAACTGATCGAAGCCTTGGACAAATGAATCCCTGTGTCTTCCAAGAGTTTCCTCTGCATTTGTGCGTAGGATAGACCTAGCTGTCGCATGGTTCGAATCGCATGGTAAAGGACTGTTCTCGACTCCAATGTCCGGCATGTTTGTCCGCACTTCAGGGCCAGACGGAAAGACCTGCTTGGCTTTGACCTTATGTGCAATAGACTGCATCCTTAAGGCGTAGACAGGAGTAAAGGAATGCTCCCACAGACCGACACTATCTCAAAAATCGGGAAGCCTCGCACAGTTCTTTGTCTTCGTGCGTGTCAACAGTATCTTGCCGCTTTTGCGAGCCACTTGACCTGTGTCGCTCTGATTTGATGTGGTGTTTGGCTGTCTCGGTCGAAGACTGATGCTCTTCCGGCTTTGTCAGCAACATATCCCTCGAAGAAGAGTCCGTTGTTCAACTGGCCCACCACATCACTGTTGAGAAATCTCTTCAGCTGATTGCTTCTCATTCATAGCTCACCTCTGAACGCACTATTCTTGTTACCCGAGGTTAAGGCCGGAGGTTACACTACAATCAACTTCCCTCGACTATGGCGTAGTGAGATGTACGTAGTGTAGTGTAGTGTGATGCGTGGCTTGACTGTTACAATCCCGTACTCGGTCAGAATTCCGAGGGAGTTATTGGATGAGATGAGGAGGCTGTATGATAGGATGGAGCCTCCGAAGCCAACTTTCTCCGCTGTTCTGAGTCACATTGTCAAGCTGGGATGGGACTCGTACAAGGCTCAGAAGAACGGCGAAGCGAGTCTTCAGAAGGCAACTGTAGCGATATATCCTAAGAGGATACACGACCAAACCTTCCAGCGCTAGGCTACGGTCTCGGGATCTTCTAGAAAGCTGTCCTTACAGGACTCGTCTCTGCGACGACGGTGTTCTGTAATCTTCCCAAGTTCTCGATCTTCGACTCGATCATATCTCCCGGCTGGAGCAGAAACGGTGCCTTGTCAGGTTTCCTGTAGATGGCTACGCCGGAAGGTGTGCCTGAGGTGATGATGTCCCCTGGTTCTAGGGTCATTGATGAAAAGAACTCGACGAGTTGCCGCATCTTGAAGACCATGTTCTTTGTGCTGGAAAACTGTCTGGTCTGTCCGTTGACTCGGAGCTCCATTCCGAGATTGTCTGGATTCCCAGCCTGGTCGGGAGTGACTAGGAAGGGTCCCATGGGGGCGAAGGATGCGAAATTCTTGCCGAGATTGCAGAAGCCCCTCTTCATCTCCGCGAACTGAATGTCGCGCGCGCTGATGTCGTTGAAGACTGAGAAGCCAGCAACATGGTCTAGGGCGTTCTTCTTCGACACCTCCTTGCACCTCTTGCCGATGACCGCGGCGAGTTCTACTTCGTAGTCTAGAAGTTTGACTCGTCGTGGATAGAAGACGGGGGCCCTGTGCCCTACGAGTGACGTTGGGGATTTGAGAAACGATATTGGAAAGGGGGGAAGACTTGTCGATCCTTCTTGGAGATGGTCGGAGAAGTTTCCGCCCATGCAGATGATCTTTGTCGGACGAGAGATTGGAGGAAGTACTGTGACCTTGTCGAGGTTGAAGATTCCCTTCGGATTCTTTTCGCCCGAGTCAGTGATCTGTTTCTTCGCCGCTTCAACCGTCTGGTCTGCTTTCGCCTCGCTCTTTTGGTCTTGGAGAAAGTCCAGTATGGGTTCAGAGTTCTTTGGGGCGCCAAGCTCGGCAAATCGAGCTGCGTCGATCATAATTCCAATCCGGTTCTCGGAGGGTTTCTGTTGGAACCTTAGTAGTCTCATGAATTAGCGACCTATGCTTTAGAGGCCGCCCTCCGAATACGTTATGATGTAAACTGTTCTCTAACGGGTCACTATCGGACCAGAACCGGGTGTCTAGATTACCCGTCTGTCTTCGAGAGGTTTTTCATACGATATTGCTCTACCTCATCGAGGACCGATAGGACCTGTCGAATCTGTTCTCTTAGCCTCTGGCTATTTCGTCGTATCCTTCGGGTTGAAATCAAGGTCCATCGAATCTTCCCCTCCGGGCTGTTAGAGCGTAGAGGTGGACGAAACTGAGAGCTCAGAAAGGAATGGTACTATTTTCAGAGTTGATAGGGAGTGTTTTTTAGCCTCATTTCTCCGGCTTTCTTCGGCGTCGGAATAATGGTGACAGTTGAGGAGTATCGGTTAGATAGGGACTCCATGGGCGAAGTCAAAGTCCCGAGTTCTGCGTATTATGGCGCTGAGACCCAGCGAGCGGTCCAGAACTTTCCCATATCGGGTCTGCGTCTTCCTAAGGAATTCATCCGGGCTATAGCTCTGATCAAGCTCTCCGCTGCGCGAGCCAACATGCAGCTGGGATTGCTGGATCCGAAGAAGGGCGAGGCTATTGTTTCCGCGGCCAAGGAGATTATGGAGGGGGCTCTCTATGACCAGTTTGTTGTCGACGTCTTCCAGACTGGTAGCGGGACTTCCTCGAACATGAACATGAACGAGGTCATCGCCAATCGCGCCGTTGAGCTTCTCGGCGGCAAGAGGGGGGACAAGTCGATTATTCATCCAAATGATCACGTGAACATGTGCCAGTCTACAAACGACGTCTTTCCATCAGCGATCCACGTCTCATCGGCGGAAGAGATTGTCCACAAACTCCTTCCAAGCTTGCGGATCTTGGCCGAGGCTCTTGAGAAGAAGACGAGGGAGTTTGATGATGTTGTAAAAGCAGGTCGGACCCATTTGCAGGACGCCGTCCCGATCACTCTAGGCCAGGAGTTCAGCGGCTACGCGAGTATGATCAGGCACGGGATCAAGCGTGCAGAGCAGGCAAGGGACATATTGATGGAACTGCCGTTGGGCGGGACTGCAGTGGGAACAGGTCTCAACGCGCATCCGAAATATGCTGAGCTGGCCATCGCAGAAATTAATCGTCTGACCGGCCTCGCGTTTCGAAAAGCAGAGAACTCGTTCGAAGCGATGCAGAGCAAGGATGCATGTGTCGAGGCCAGCGGCGATTTGAAGACCATCGCTACTAGCTTGATGAAGATATCTAATGACCTCCGCCTGCTAAACTCGGGCCCTAGAACTGCGCTGGGGGAGATCGATCTTCCTGCGATGGAGCCCGGATCGAGCATAATGCCAGGCAAGGTCAACCCTGTCATCCCTGAAGCTGTCAACCTTATCGCTGCCCAAGTCTACGGAAACGATGCAGCGATCTGCATCTGTGGGATGTTAAGCCAGCTAGAGCTGAACGTCATGATGCCGGTTATTGCCTATGACCTGCTTCAGTCGATCGAGATATTGGCAAACGGGTCTCGGGTTCTCGGCGAAAATTGCGTCGCAGGAATAACCGCGGACAAAAAGCGCTGCTTGGAATACGCAGAGCGGACCTTAATGATGGTGACGAGGCTCACTCCAAAGATCGGTTACGACAACGCAGCGAAGATTGCGAAGAAGGCAATGGCCGAGAGCAAGTCACTGCGAGAAGTTGTCTTAGAAGAGGGAATCCTCCCCAAAGACAAACTTGACGAGATTCTCGACCTCAAGAAGATGACTAAGGGCGGAAGAGCCTAAGTCTCAAGAACGCTATCGCATGAGCCGGGGCCTACTTTGCTTGATACCCAGCAGATAATGAAGACGGCTCTCAAACTCGCTCACTTCAGAAGCATTCCCGCTGATAGTGAGGTTCACGTCAAGGGACGCAAGCTCCGAAGGGTCCTGGTCGCCATCGATGTTGGAGTCGGCGAATTGTTGCTCGCTCAGAATCTCAATTGCGATGGTGTAATCGCGCACCATCCGGCTGGAGGAAAGGCCCAGCTCGAAGGCTACAAAGTCTTCCTCCGCCACATCGACCAGATGAGGGCTGCCGGGGTGCCGTTGGAGGTTGCTAGGGAGGCTGTGAAGAACAAGTATCGAGTCCTCGACATTCAGCATCATCCTGAGAATTACGATCAGGTCCCGAACGCTGCGAAGAAGCTGGGTCTTCCGCTAGTTACCATTCACAGTCCCTGCGATGAGATTGGTCGAAGACTGATCGTCCAGGCCATCAAAGGTTTGAATGCGGATGCAACAGTTGGTCAGCTAGTCTCTAAGATCGGCGCATTTCCCGAGTTTCGCAGCGCTGAGACTCGAATCGAAGTGCGGCTCGGTTCTCCGAATCGCAAGGCCGGGAAAGTTGTGATCTCTCATGCCTGCTACACGAACGGTGGCTATGATGTTGCCAAGGCCTACTTCCAGCATGGCGTTGACACGTTGTCCTACATCCACGTCTCGGAGCCTGATCTTACAAGGCTGGCCTCGGAGAATTTCGCGAATCTAATTGTTCTGGGACATATCGCTAGCGACTGGCTAGGCATCAACCGCTTGCTGGGAGAGTTGAAGAAGAAGGACGTTGAACCAGTGGCGTCGACTGACCTCTACAAGCCTGCGTGACCATCGTATCTCGATGAAAGCATAACTTCGAAATTCATTTGAGACAAAGATCCCGTATTATTACAGTGAATTCTCGTCATATTGACCAACGTTTCTCCTCGAGGATTTCCCTGAGTTCGTTCATTGATGAGACCGTTAGATCTGGATTTTCTTTCGAAAAGTCGTTGTAGGAAGCGAAGCCTGTCTTTACTAGAACTGTTCTGATTCCTAGCCTTTTGCCGGCTCGAACATCCCACCATGAATCGCCGACGAGAAACACATCCTCAGGAGTAAGGCTGATCTCTCCTAACGCTTTTGTCACGAGTCGGGCCCTTTGACTGACCGTCTCCTCCAAGGATCGCAGGGTGCCTCCGACGCCAAGGTCCTGCCGAGTTAACAGAATGTCGACTTGAGGAGTTATTGCGAGATGTTTCAGTTCGGATTCGACGACCCATTTCGTATACCTCATCGTGGCGATGCCAATCTTGAGTCCTTCACGTTTCAGGGCTTTGAGAATCTCGATGGCTCCGGTCTGGAGTGTTGCCTTCTCAGCTGTGGCTTGGAAGATTCTCCTGTAGGATTCGTAGGCCTTGTCATTGACCGCTCGGCTCTTTCCTGCTAGTGCTGTCTCCAGCACCATTCTGGGCCCGGTGCCTTCCTCGTATGCGCGCTGATAGTAATTCTTGATGTAGAACTCGTAATTGATCGGCGTTGAGCCGTGTTCTGTCAGCGCGTGGTTGATGCAATAGAACTCTCGATCATCGATACTGGCAAGTGTCCCGTCCCAATCGAAGATAGCCCCCTTCAATCCGTCTCACCCAAGCTCTCGGTCGAGCAATGTAACCATATGGATTGCGTTGGGGTTACGCACAGAATATCACCGCAGCCTAGGCGACTGCGTCTACAGGCCGAAAGACTCCATGGCCAACAAGTTTCCCAGGTCATCGCAGGACAAGACTGCGGATCTTCTTTTTGCGATCGGCGCGGGATTTCTCATCAACCTCATTCTTGGCGCAGCCATTCCTGAGGTGGGTCCGTTCGTAGCGGGGCTGGTGGCTGGAGTCATCGTAAAAACAGGACCTTTCAGAGGGGGAGTGGCCGGCTTTCTCGCAGGCACTCTAGGAGAAATAGCTAGCATTGCCCTCTGGGTCCTCACAAACCTGATTGTCTATCCCAATGCGTTAGTACCTTACGCGTTTCAGACCGCGCTCGCAATTGTTACCGCCGTTTCAGCAGTCCTCGCATTGTCTGGTGGCATAATTGGTGGTGTGGTCTCACTGCAGCACTGGCCCAGAATCCATGAATTTCTGATGAGAGGAAGAATTGGTTTTCCTCTCCATTTACATCACTCGGCCCAGGCGAGGATCGAGAAGAAGGAGGAATAGGCCCTGGCGGGTATGTCAGTTAGACTCCTCGACACAACCCCTCGATGGTTAAGACTCACCCTTGGCTGTTCGTTGGGCGTTTTGGTCGTGATTGGAATCGGGTTCTTCTTCGGCCAGCTGGCCCAGTTTGATATTACCCCGTTCACGCTTCTACTTCACCTGGCCCTTGCCCTTGCTGTCTCTTCTTGGATTCTCAACCTTCGAATCAGAATTAGTCCAGACCGGAAGCCCCTCCTCGCTATTGGTGTAGCCGTTGTTGCGGGTTCGATCTGGAGTTCAGTCCAGCAATGGATCGGCTACTTTCAGACAGGCGTGGTCAGCGACATCATGCTGGTAGCTGGGGCTACGCTGATGGATATTGCTGGAGGTTGTGTGATCTATACTCTATTCCATCTCAACATTCTCAAGAAATAACGCCCGGTCCCGCAGTTAGGGACCTAGCGCCCAAGACCTACTTCTAAGACACAAAGTCATCTTCTCGATGACCCGTTAGGTCGGACGTAGCTTACTCAGATCTGCTCGGGCCTGAACGGCAACAGCTTCACGTATCACGGTTCCCTCTTTCGGATCCTGTGTTATTCGCTGGAATGCTCTGATGATCTCTTTCGTTACAGGTCCAGGCTTTCCGTCGGCGATCGGGACTCCTTGGATTCGAACTACTGGGACGATCTCGGCCATTGTTCCAGTCAGGAACACTTCGTCGGCATTTAGCAGTTCATAGGGGGTGATGTCTCTCTCATGGACTTCATAGCCTAGTTCTTCGGAGAGCTTGAGGACTCGGGCGCGTGTGATGCCGTGAAGAATGCCTGCCGCTGAGGTTGGGGTGTTCAATATTCCGTGTTTTACGAGGAATAGGTTGGACCCGTGAAACTCTGAGACCATTCCTCGATGGTCGAGCATTACGACCTCGTCTGCGCCGGCGTCAATGGCCTGGAATTTTCCGAGGACGCTCTGGATGTAGTTTAGTGACTTTAGCTCGTGGGTTGTACCATCAACCATGTCGCGTCGATAGCTGGAGATTATCGCTGTTACTCCCTTCTCCCTGGCCTCCTTTCCGTGAGCCGGTGCGACGGGCTCGCACATTATGATGGTGGACGATTTCGGAGAGCTCCGAGGGTCCAGTCCAAGATTTCCCCGTCCCCGGGTAACGATGAGCCGAATGTAGGCGTCCATCATGTTGTTTTTTCGTAGAGCATCAACGACAGCGTTCGCCATCTCCTCTTTTGATAGCGAGACGTTGATTCTTGTGACTCTGAGGCCCTCGAATAGTCGTTCGATGTGATCGCGTAGGTGGAATACTATGCCGTTGTAGGCGCGTATTCCTTCGAAGACGCCGTCGCCGTAGAGTAGTCCGTGGTCGTAGACTGAGATCTTTGCGCTTCCCTTGGGGTGGTATTCACCGTCGATGTATACGAGCGGCTCCTTCCCCGCCATGCAAAATGCCCAGAATGAAAACTAGCGACTCGCTCTATAAAAGGACAATCTCTCAAAGAATGCGAGACCGGGTAATCTCGACCTAAATCGTAATCTACCCAGAGACACGCGACGATTCCTTCACGTGGGCCGGTAGTTCAGCCCGGTTAGGGAATGCCCCGGAGAGAACGTCCGCCTTACACGCGGAAACCCTTTCGAGGCCGCATGGTCGGGAGTTCGAATCTCCCCCGGCCCACCATAGTCCCTTTTTCCTTGAGTCGAATGACCTTTCGAAGAAATCGTCTTAAACTTTGCCAGAATAAGACTACACTCTTGTAGCCGAAATGAGTTTGGATCAGTCCAGCATTCCAGGTCTCGGCAAGGGAAGACTGGAGGCCCTAACTGATGGTATATTCGCAACCGTGATGACAGTTCTGGTTCTCAGCCTCAGCGTCCCCGTCATCACGAGTGGTGTGACAGGCCCCAAACTGTCTTCCGAAGTTGTCGGAGACATCGCGGCTTTGTGGCCCGATATTCTAGGCTACGTTCTCAGTTTCCTGTTGTTAGCTGTTCTCTGGATAAGCCACCATAGCGTGTTTCATTATGTTACAAGAGTGGACCGGCCACTTCTCTGGCTAAACACTTTCTTCCTGCTCACGATTGGATTTCTCCCGTTCTCGACGGCTCTGATCGGGAGGTATCCTGAAGTGCAGGTGCCTGTGATAATTTACGGGGCCAACATAATTGCCACAAGCTTCTGCATGCTCGGTATTCTATCCTATTCTACACGAAACGGTCTCTTGATCGTTCCGGAACATGACAAGAGGGTCATGCAAAGAATTAGAGCGCGTTGGAGAACAGGACCCTGGATATACTTGGCCGCCATCATACTATCATTCTTAGATCCACTCATTAGTTTCGCAGTTTATGTCGGGGCACTGATCTTCCTTGTCATTCAGAGTAGTTTCGGGTTTAGGCATCGTCACAAGACGGGAGACAACTTCTAGGTCAAGTTTCAAAAGACTCAGAGTGGACCGTACGCCAACAGCAGCATGTTTCGAGCGAGCAACTAGGACAATTGGCGGGTGTTTCTGAGATCTGACACTCGCCAGGAGTACAGTTGCAATCTGCACACCGGGTATTGGTGGGACTCATATTCCGACGGTCTACGATGTTGATTTCTTACTAATACGTCTGTCACTTGTCTAAGAGTTCCCAGCGAGAATTCTAGTCGGGTTCTACGTCGACCTATAGAGTCCGATCTTAGACTGTCAATACTGCTAGTTACACTATTGTTGTCTTAGGTAAGTCCAGCGATACAACAAATAGTAGGTGAAGGCGAGATGAATGAGAATCGTTCGTCTATTACTCTCCGCTGCACTTGGGATATCAGCGCTGGTTGGAATTCAGATATTGGCAACAGACTACTGGCTATGGTCCGCCGCCCCAACACACGCATATGGACTAGTGGCCTTTGTAGCTCTAGATCTTGCGCTGATATTCGGAGTCTGGAGAGTAACACGACTTGCCATCTTTGGGGCATTGTTGACGGCGACGTTCCAATTAGTGGCCATGCTCGGGGACATTATCGGAGGACAACCAGCTGGTCTTCCCGCCGCGGTCTTCAGGAATTATCTCTTGGCTGACACAGCCTACCTTGGCCTGCTCGTCACTCAGGGCCTCATCCTGGCCATCGCAGTCGGAACATGGGCTCTGCCACATCTGCACGGTCATTGGCCCGGTGCATTGAGAATGGCCAGAAATTGAGTCTCGAGATTCACTTGCCAGTCTTACGTCTGCATTCTTCCAGCGCGTCGACAGCGTAGCGCAGGTGAGGAATAGTGATAGACCCGCCCACAATTAGGCCGACGTTGAATGCTTCGAAGAACTCTTCATCCGATACCTTCGTCTCTACACACTGGATGATATGGTAGGTTACGCAGTCATCGCAGCGAAGAACCAGTGACGCTACCAAGCCCAACAATTCCTTCGTCTTTCTCGGCAACGCACCGTCATTGTAGACTTGGGTATCAAGATTGAAGAACCGCTTTATCCCAAGGTTTCCTCGAGAAAGAATCTTCTCGTTCATCTTCTCCCGATAACGTCGGAACTCGTCCAAAGAATGCTCATGAGCCATATTCATCACCATCGGAGCCCGAGGAAGAGAGTGATATTAGAATGACATTGGATTCCGACGATCAGATTTTTCAACTGCGTTTCTCCAGCCGAGTTTCTTCTCTCAGAGCAGATTTACTGACTCTCCGTCAAGAGAGTACTATCTGAAAGCAGGGACTAATTCCTGGGTCTGCGTTAGAGGAATCCGGATCAACCTCTTGCGTACAATAGAGAGCTGGTCAATATTCACTCTAGAGGAGAGCACGCACCAAGCCTATTTTCCTCAGCTTTCCAAGGCCATAGGAGACTATATTTCGCCAGATGTATCCAAAGAATACTTTCTCAACCATTGTATCCGAAACGCTTTTTATCGACTTTGTTAGAAACTACCCGTTGTACGGTTGATTTCTTCTTTGGTCGGGTCTCGCGGTTGGAGCCTCACGGGTCTCTTGGGTCGGAGTTGATCCGCGGGAGCTTATGCTAACTCAGAAGCTCCGGGAAAGAACTGATACTGTCTCCTTTAGGATCGGGAGTGGCATTCGCCTGAGTCTCGAAGAAGAAGCTAAGAAGAATGGCGTCAGCCTAAACACGCTCGTTTCTCAGATATTCACCTATCACACAGGCTGGGGACGGTATGCTCGGAGACTGAAATTGATTCCTCTCAGCAAGGACCAACTCAGGGAACTCTATGGGTTCATGCCGAGAGAGAAGATTCAGGAGATGGCCAAGAGGCTGGCGGAAACGATGGGCCGTGAACACATACTCTTCCTGTTTCAGCGAATAGACCTACCCTGCGTTATGGAGTTTATCGAAATATGGGGGAACCACTTTGATGCCTACGAACACCGCTTCAATGGAAAGACGCATTTCTACACCTTCCACCACGATGTTAACCTCAACTTTTCGCATTTCATCAAGGAGTACATGACGTCTCTAATTCAAACTACGATCTCCAGAATTCCGCGCTTCGAAAACGTGGGTCCAAACTCGGTGACCTTCAGCTTTGAAGACTAAGGGTCCGATGGAGACCGTTCTCGCGTCTCCCTAACGCACCTATGGTTTGCACCGCCTCGCATCTGGTTAACAAAGAGAAACAAAAAGGGGAGGGGAGGCGTGTAATGCACGCCTGTTCTAGGTTGTCTGTATGGTGAAGGTGTATGTTGTTGGGCTTCCTGAGACTGCGCCCGTGACGTTGTTTTGGTCAGTGAACATCGCATTGATGGTAGCTGACACAGTTTGTCCAGAGGTGCCGATGTACGTGCAGGTCAGGCTGAATGTTGCGTCTTGGCCTGCTGGCAGGGAACCTGATAATGTCTTGGGGTTTCCGCTGGGGCATGTGACCGAGGCTGTTCCATCGACTGTGAGCATGCCGCTAAGTGTTACTGCTGAGGTGCCATAGTTGTGTATGGTGACTGAGTATGTAACCGTGCCGGTGCCGCGAGTGGGATCATTGTTGTCAGGTGTGTTGGTGAAACTGAATGCTGTTATCTTCGGAATGCTCGAGACGAGCAGAGTCTCGCCAGTGTCGCCACAGGTGGTGGATTTAGTGCTACCGTTAGCCACGCCTGCTGGATGGTACGTTGCAGTCCAGAAGTAGTAGCCTGGAGCCGATGGAGTGAAGGAGCCAGAAGTAGCAGTTGCCATGCCAGTGCCGGGGCCAATCGAAACTCCAGTGAATGATTGGGCAAGGACACTGCATGTCGGAGTGCTACTGCTGACCGGACCGTAGACGAAGAAGTCAACTGTACCAAGGACTGTAGCCGTGCTGGGATTCAGTGTCACCGTTGCGGTGTCAGTCACGGAACCACCGAAGGTTATGGTTGAGGATGAAACGGTTGTCGATATCGTTGTCGCTATGACGAGCAGAGTCTCATTCGCGTCACCGCAAGGGGTGGAGATGGTGTTACCGTTTCTCGGGGTTGCTGGATTGTAGGTTGCAGTCCAGAAGTAGTAGCCTGGAGCCGATGGAGTGAAGGAGCCAGAAGTAGCTGTCTGCGGAGATGGACCAGGACCAACCGGAACGCCGAGGAAGGAGGCGGCGGGTGTGCCGGTGCAGGTCGGAGTATTGGTAGCAAAAGGACCGTAGACTTTGAAGTCTACAGTGCCATTGACAGTACCCGCAGTCAACGTCACAGTCGCAGTGTCCATTGCAGAACCGCCTAGGGTTATGATGGGGGGTGAAACAGTTGTCGATATTGCTGGGGTTGGGCAAGTTACCAGCGCACCTTGGGCGTAATCCACCAGAGTAGCAGTGAGTGAGGGAGAGGTTCTCGTGTCGAAGATGAACCTATTGATGCAAGGTGCATTTGACCCGAAAAGCCCGGTTAGGTCTATTCCCAATTCGAAGAACTCTGCTGTAGCCAGCGTGTTTGGACCAGAAGTCTTGTCCTGAGTAGACCATGGTAGTGTTGAGATGGGGGCGGTGTTCGACCTGGCACAGATATTGGCCGACGAAGGAGCGACTGTACAATCAGCACCGCCTGCATTGGTAATGTTCATCACTCCAAGTGGAGTAGCTTTGCTGATGCCAACCCATTGGAACATGTTGATCGTGGTAACAGACCCGCCAGTAGAGAATTCCGCAACTACCAGAAGGTCACCTACTACGTGCGCACCGGTAAAGCTCACAGCACCCTTGCTGCTGGAACAGGATACAGTTGGGTCCTGTAACAGCCAGAGGCCTAGATCGCCGGCACCGTTGTTCGCAAAGCGTTCGAATCCTCCATAGACCAGCAAGTCGCCGGCTCTAGGGGTCCCAGAGGGGGCTACTATGGCGAAGCTGTAGGAATGTAGTATGTCGTCTTTGGGAGTAATGTTGTTAGAAGGTGTACACTGCCATCCATTATTGGCAATGTCCAGTGTATCTTTGCTGCCCGTCGTGAACGTGCTTAGGTCGGTCACTGAATGAGGCCCGTCGTTGACCCAATGGGCGTCTAATCCGCCAGAAGGCAGTGTCTGCGTATTTCCGCTCGCATCAAAGAGTGCTCCCCAATCTGTGGGCAAGGGTGTAGTAGAATCTTTGACAATGTTCCCGTCCAGCTCGAAGACTCCCGCGTTACGCACATCAGTTACCGCGAACGCCCTAGTGAAGAAGGGGACTGCGATTGCTAAAGTCATCAGAGCTATTACAATGATAGCCTGTATGTACCGCTTCGAAAGTATCCATTTTGTTCTGTATGAAATATCTCCTATCGTAGACAATGTTTTTCCGGCCTAAGCGAGTTCCAGAGAATGGTAAAAGGTGGGCGCAAACAACTGCATACAAAACGCGATTTCCGTCTTGGATGCACAATGTTGCAGGGTCAACAAGTCTATCTTCGTATACCCAAGGTTATAGAGAGCTACTCAAGCGGCTGCCGGATCAATTGGCCCGCGAGCGTGGTGGCGGTTGATCAAGTTATGGCGTTCTTTGCCATAACGACTGCACTACCTCGTAATTCGAAGGACTAATCATCGAGAATGCGATGAAGAATCGATCCCAAGAACTACAGGGCTGGCAGGCTCGGATTCAACACGAGCAGGTAGTAGGCAAGAAGAATTATTCCAGCGAAAATTATCAGGTAACCTGCCGCTTCCAGTCCCTTCTTCAGCCTGAGGAGTCCTACCTCGGTGAGTGCTGATTGAAACCGGAATATTCCATGGAAGAGCGAACCTGCTACTGTCACGAAAACAAACAACACACCAAGTAGTGTGCCCATGACCAAGAAGCTTGGATCCCTACTCCCATTGAGAGGCCATAGTCCTAATGGGTAGGCGATTCCTGTCAGATAGATCATGACGGGCAAGAGGAACGCGGCGAGCATTCCTCCAAGGGAGAAGATGCCCCAGAGAATCGCGTGCAGCCTTGCTACCCTTGGCGCTTCTTCTCTCATCTCAACACCAGCAGCCATATGACTAGATAGGATACTATGATTAGGAGAACGAGATTCGCGACGAGAGCCTGCCAGGGTTTACTGGTCGTCTTGCCGATCTTCACCGGTACGACTTGCCCCAAGAGGTAGAACCAGGTTACTGCGTGGTAAAGGGTGAAGATTAGGGCAATGAAGCTAAACGCGATCATTGCTGGACTCTTGAGCAGGTTGAGGAAGGCGCTACGGGACCCCGTGGCCAATAGTGAAAGCCCATAGATGTAGACGAGGCTGAACAAAGCGACGAATAGGCTGGTCCATTCTCGGACCATATACTGCACATAGTGACGGTTCGAAGTCCACCATCCAGACGTAAGCTTTCTCCGCAGTTCGGGGAAGGTTTTCTCAGTCATCCTATCGTCCTCCTCTCGGCATCAGGATCGAGCGTAAGGCATTCGTTGCTCCCAGGATCTTTGTCTTCTGAATAGCAAGCATAGGATCAACACCCTTGGGACATACTACACTGCACTCACCAACGAGAGTGCACTCCCAGACCCCTTCCATCTCATGAACTATTGGAAAACGGACGTTCTTCCCCTGATCGCGAGAATCCTCTATGTAGCGATAAGCGAGCGCGGTTGCGGCTGGGCCTAGGAATTTCTCGTTGAGCCCGTAGATGGGGCACGCGGAATAGCAGAGCATGCAGTTAATGCAGGATGAGAACTGCTGGTATCTCTCTAGCTCCTCAGCCGATTGTTGGTATTCGCCCTGTTCTGGAGGAGTCTCCTTCTCACGAATTATCCATGGCTTGATCTTCACAAGTTTCCGCATGAAGTCTTCCATGTTCACGACTAGGTCTTTTATGACTGGGAAATTGGGCAATGGCTCGACGTTGATTGTTCGGCCTTTGAATTCGTGGAGGAAACTGGCACAGGTCAGCTTGGGTGTCCCATCGACGTTGGCTCCGCAGCTGCCGCAGACTCCCATTCGGCAGGACCATCGATAGGTCAGGCTTCCGTCGAGGTTGGCCTTGATGTAGTTCAGCGCGTCAAGAACAACCATGTCGTTTCGGTATGGTACCTTGTACTCTTGGAAGAACGGTTCAGGTCCCGTTTCGGGACGATATCGCGTTACTCGTATTGTCGCAGTATCCATACTCAATGGCTAGTATACGCGCTCCTCTGGCTTCCATCGGGTTATCGTCACGTGGCTGTAATCGATTCTCGGGGGCCCGCGATTCGAGTATGCCATTGAATGTTTTAGGAATCGACTATCGTCTCGCTTTGTGAAATCTGTCCTGTAGTGTGCCCCTCTGGACTCTTGTCTTGCAACGGCGGAGTAGGGTATTGTTTCTGCGACATCGAGCATGAAGTCCAGCTCAAGCGCGGCAACAAGTTCTGTGTTGTAAACGTGATCTTTGTCCTCGACTATTCCCTTCCTGAGACGCTGTTTCAGTTCTCCAACTTCTCTGCACGATTCTTTGAGGGTGTCCTCGTCTCGGAATATTCCAACGTGCTTCTCCATTGCGACTTGCATGTCTGTTCTGATGGTCGATACTCTCTCTCCCGTTTCGTGTTTGAGGAGCTGGTCGAAGATTCTCGTCTCCTCGCTCATGGCCAGTCCTTGCACAGGATTGCCGAAGTTGGGGTTTTCTTGTTTCAGAGCGAATTGGGCGGCGGCTTTACCTGCTTCTGCTCCGAAGACGAGACACTCCGTTAGAGAATTGCTTCCTAGACGGTTGGCCCCGTTCATGCTAACACAGGCGACCTCTCCAGCTGCGTAGAGGCCTGGCAGTCCTGTGAATCCGTGAATATCGGTGTGTACTCCGCCCATCTGATAGTGCTGACCGGGCCTGACAGGAATAGGTTCGTGAGCCGGGTCTATCCCGACATATCTCTCGGCCAGTTCTTTCACGAATGGTAATTTCGTTTCGATGACTTCTTCGCCGAGATGTGTCAGATCAAGGTGGACGTAGCTCCCGTAGGGTCCGTCGAATCCTCTTCCCGCGTTAATCTCGCTCATCTCGGCCCGGGACAAGATGTCTCTGGGTCCCAGTTCCATCTTACCTGGGACATACCGTTTCAAGAAACGTTCACCGTCCTTGTTCAAGAGGTGGCCGCCTTCGCCTCGCGCGGCTTCTGTGATCAGAATTCCTGTGTTGGGAAGTAGTGTGGGATGATACTGGACCATTTCCATATCCTTCAACGGCACCCCTGCGCGGTAGGCGAGGGCCATTCCATCTCCTGTCTTTATCCATCCGTTAGTTGTGAACTGGAAAATTCGTCCACATCCGCCCGTCGCTATGATCACTGCCTTGCCTAGGATTGAGACGAGCTCGCCGGTTCGTATTTCAATAGCGGTTACGCCGTCAACTCTGCCATTGTCAACCAGGAGGGACGTGACGAACCATTCATCGTATCGGCGGATGTTCTCGTATTTTAGAGAGGTCTGGAAGAGTGTGTGGAGGAGGTGGAAGCCGATCTTGTCAGTCGCGAAGAGCGTTCTCTTGACGGTCATTCCGCCGAAGGCTCTCGAGCTGATTCTTCCATCTGGGTCTCTGCTGAAAGGGCATCCCCAATGTTCAAGCTGAATCGCTTCCCGCGGTGCTTCTTTTACGAAGAACTCTACGGCATCCTGGTCAGCGAGAAAATCGCTCCCCTTGATTGTATCGTAGGCGTGAGAGTCGAAGCTGTCATAATCCCGCAGTACGGCGGCCATGCCTCCCTCGGCGGAGACTGTATGGCTTCGCATGGGATACACCTTCGAAATGATGGCAACGTCCAGCTTGGGCTCAAGTTCGACAGCTGCTATCGCCGCACGAATGCCT
>MNHO01000003.1 GCA_001919285.1 archaeon 13_1_40CM_2_52_13 | reverse complement strand
AATGAACTGCTCGATGCCCATTGCAAGTATGGGATTGTAGTAGGTCATGATCACAATGGGTATTGTAAACTGTGATGAGAGTTCCCCAACTGTATCGAAAATCTTCCGCGGTGTAGCTCCTGCGGATAGGGCTCGCGTGCCCGCTGCTTGGATAACTGGTCCGTCTGCCACGGGGTCGGAGAAGGGGATGCCTATCTCGAGAATGTCAGCTCCGCCTTCGATCAGAGATGCAGCGTTTGCTAGGAATGATTTCGGATCTGGATCGTTACCCATGAGATAGGCAACTATTACTCCTTCAGCACGGTTGCCTAGTTCGCGGAATTTCTGTTCAATAGGGTCTTCACTACGGGAATTGTTTTGCAATCGTGTCCACGTCCTTGTCTCCTCGACCAGACAGGTTTACGATGATCGAGTCTTCCTTTTCGAGCGTCTTCGCCAGTTTTGTCGCGTAACTGATTGCGTGCGCAGGTTCCAGTGCTGGCATTACTCCCTCCAGTTGTGAGAGCTGATTGAAAGCCTGCAGCGCGTCCGTGTCAGTCTGCGTAACATATTTCGTCCGTCCTATGCTCATCAGGTAGGAGTGCTCTGGTCCAACCGCTGGATAATCAAGCCCAGCCGAGATGCTCTCCGTGGTCTCGATCTGACCCTCCGCATTCTGCAACACATAGGTCATCATTCCATGAAGGACCCCTTCTCTGCCCGCGACGAGCGGTGCAGCATGCTTTCCCGGCGACATATCATGTCCACCGGCCTCGACACCGTACAGGTCCACGTCCATGTCGTTGAGGAATGCGTGGAATATGCCGATCGAGTTACTTCCCCCGCCAACGCAGGCAACCACACTCCTCGGCAGCCTGCCTTCTCGCTTCAGTATTTGTCGACGGGCCTCTCTCCCGATGACGCTCTGGAAGTCGCGGACCATGGTCGGGTATGGGTGTGGACCCACTACGGACCCGAGAAGATAGTAGGTGTCTTCGACATTGGTGACCCAGTCCCTCAACGCTTCGTTAATAGCGTCCTTGAGTGTCTTGGAACCTGAGTCGACGGGATGCACTTTGGCTCCGAGCATTTTCATCCTGTAGACGTTGAGCCTCTGTCGCTCCATATCCTCGCTACCCATGTAGATCTCGGCCACTAAACCGAGAGCCGCGCAGGCCATTGCAGTGGCGACTCCATGCTGTCCAGCTCCGGTCTCGGCTATGACTCTACGCTTTCCCATCTTCTTCGCGAGCAGTGCTTGTCCGAGAGTATTGTTGATCTTGTGAGCGCCACCATGTAACAGATCTTCTCTCTTGAGATAGATCTTGGCTCCCCCAGCTTCATCGCTCAGCCGATTGGCGAAATATAGCGGGGTTGGCCTTCCCGCGTAATGCTCTAGCCAGTTCGCCAACTCTTTCTTGAAGGATGGATCCCTGGAAAATCGCTTGTAGGCATCTGCCAGTGTTTTCAGGGGTTCCATTAGGGTTTCAGGTACATACTGTCCGCCATACTTTCCAAACTTACCAGCCGCGTCTGCTGAGACCAACTTTGCCAGAGTTTTCAAGCGTTGACCAGTTCCCGCACCTTCGACTCCACGTCGGAGGACCTCATGATCGATGTTCCAACGAGGAACGCTTCTGCCCCGGCATTTTTCAATCGCACAATGTCTCTTGGATTCTCTATGCCGCTCTCGGATACGACTGGGCGATCAATATTACCATTTATCGCAAGGACCCTTTCCGTCGTCGACAGGTCTAGTTGGAACGTGGATAGATTTCGGTTGTTAATCCCGTACAGGTCTGGCTTGTGTTCGGGAAGCCTCCTAAACTCCTCTGGGCTGTTTGCCTCTAGAAGAACCTCAACTCCGAGTCTGCTCGCCTCTCGTACCAGTCTGTCGAGTGGCTCCTCAGTTAATCGTCTACTGAATAGTTCACTGATCAATACGACCGTACTTGCCCCAGCTCTAGCTGCGGCCTCGATTTGAATGGGTGACACAATGATGTCCTTCATTACTAGTGGGACATCGACTTCCCGGCTCAGTGTTGCAAGTGTGTCCAAATTTCCTTGAAAGTCGTCAGGGTCTGTGAGGACAGAGATGGCACAGGCTCCACCCTTCAACATCGCCTTCGCAATTCGTAGTGGGTCTCCGTGTTCCCTTATTTTTCCAGCTGATGGAGAGGCGAACTTTACTTCCGTGATAACCGGCGTAGCTTCATGTTTCTGAATGGTTTCTGCGAGACCTTTGCTAGAATGCTCTCCTCTCTGGACATTGTTGTAATAGCCGCGTCCGACCCTCACCCCTGCTTTTAGAGCCAGACCCGCAATGTAGTCGACCATCGGTTTTCATGCCATTATTTCTAGTCGCTCAGGATTCCCGCCGGACAGCTCGATTAGCTTCCGTAGGATCCGAAGTGCTTTTCCGTTCTCTACTGCATTGAGGGCTAGTTCGACCCCCGTCTTCATATCTTCGGTTGCTTCGCAGAGGACGAGCCCGGCTGCAGCGTTTGCCGCAACGATTTGGACCCGGGGATCATCTCTTCCCAAATGACCGGAAAGGATTCTGGCTGTAATCTGAGCGTTCTGCTCAGGGTCTCCTCCTGCCAGCATTTCTGGAGTGGTTTTGGTTAGGCCGAGGTCTTCAGGTACGATTTCTTCTCTGACTGTTTTCCCGTTCTGCTGTTTGACGATGAGAGTCTTTCCCGTTAAGGAAATCTCGTCAATCCCATCAAGCCCGTAAACTGTCATGACAGATCTTGCTCCGAGGTTGTGGGCGGCGACGCACATCGGTTCCAAGAGTTCGCTCTCGTAGACTCCGATGAGCTGAGCATTTGTCCCCGCCGGATTGGTCAGCGGGCCTAGAATGTTGAAGACTGTGCGGACTCCTATTTCCCGTCTGATAGAGGCCACGTTCTTCATAGCAGGATGAAAGTTGGGCGCGAACATGAACCCGATGCCGATCTCCTCAATCGCCTTCTCGACAAGTGCAGGCTCGATCTCCAGTTTAACCCCGAGCTGTTCTAGGACGTCTGCGCTGCCGCAGTGGCTTGTGAAGGATCGGTTGCCGTGTTTTGCGACCCTCACTCCGGCTGCGGCTATTACAAAGGCCGCGGTCGTGCTAACATTGAAGGTCTTGGTCCTGTCTCCGCCAGTACCACATGTATCCAATAAGTAGCCATCGACCCTCGGGCTTACTGTTCTGCTGAAAGTTCTCATCACTCGGGCTATTGCAGTGATTTCGTCAACTGTCTCGCCCTTCTTCTTCAACCCGATAAGGAAGGCGGAGATTTGCGAAGGCGTAGCCTGTCCGTTCATGATTTCCATCATTGCAGCCTCCGCCTGTTCGCGTGTTAGGTTGTGGTTTTCCAGGAGAACCGGAATATACTCTCGGATCATCCCAGATTAGGCCTCCAAGAAATTTTCGATGATGCGATGCCCGTCGACCGTTAGGATGGATTCTGGGTGGAACTGTACCCCGTCAATGGGGAATGTTCGGTGCCGCACGCCCATTATCTCTCCGTCATCGTCGGATTGTGCTGACACTTCTAGACTGTCCGGAAGGCTTCTACGATCAACTATGAGAGAATGGTATCTCGTGGCCTCGAATGGATTCTCTAGTCCTCGAAAGATTCCTTTCCCGTCATGTCTTATCGGGCTGGTTTTGCCGTGGCGAAGCCTTCTGGCCCTGACTATCTTTCCTCCGAAAGAGTGCACGATCCCTTGGTGACCTAGGCAGACTCCGAGTGTCGGAGTCTCGCTGCTTACTTTTCGGAGGACTTCCGTGCAGACCCCGAAGAATCGAGGGTCTGCAGGTGTTCCTGGACCGGGAGAGATTATGATCCGGTCCGGAGAGAGCTTTAGAACTGTTGGAACATCCACCTCATCGTTCCGTTTCACAATTACCTCGTCGGCAATCTCTCCAACGTACTGGGCCAGGTTGTAGACGAAGCTGTCGTAGTTGTCCAGGATGAGGACTTTCAAGGCGGGTCCTTCTCTGCCTCGTCCATGGCGGTGAAGAGTGCCGCGGTCTTTCTCTCAGACTCGATCCATTCTCGATCTGGAACAGAGTCCGCCACTATTCCCGCGCCGGACTGTAGGTAGCAGTAGCCGTGCTGGGCGACGAGTGTCCTGATGGTTATTGCGAAGTCAGCGTTGCCGTTGGATGAGAAGTAGCCGACGGCTCCAGCATAAGGTCCACGGGCACCAATTTCAAGTTCTTCTATGATCTGCATCGCTCTGACCTTCGGCGCTCCCGTTACAGTTCCCGCCGGAAATACGGCCCTGAACAGGTCCATGCTCGTTGAGTCTCGTCGTAGACGTCCGGTGACTCTCGAAACGATGTGTTGTACGTGGCTGTAGTTCTGGATCTTCATGAAGTCGGGAACTTGGACCGTGCCATAGTCGCAGACTCTTCCAAGGTCATTTCTCGCGAGGTCAACTAGCATTACATGCTCGGCTCTCTCCTTCTCATCTTGCAATAGTTCGGCGGCGAGAGCCCGATTCCTAGCCGGGTCGCTCGTGAAAGGCCTTGTTCCAGCGATGGGAAAGGTCTCGACCGTTCTCCGAATCTTCCTCGCCAGCATTTCAGGACTGGATCCGACTACCTCTCTGTCTCCGAACTTGAGATAGTACATGTATGGAGAAGGGTTGATCTTTCTCAGCGCACGGTAGAACCGGAGTAGGGAACCCTTGAACGGTATCTTGTATTTCCTAGAGAGGACTACCTGGAAGATGTCCCCTGATTGAATATACTCCTTCGCCCGTCCGACTCGCTGGCAAAAATCTTCTTGACTTAGGTTTGATTTAGGCTCGCCAAAGATGACGGGACCGTCACGTCCAGAGTCTTTGAGTAAACTCCTTACCTGGTCGATTCTGTTTTCGTCCCGGCAGAAATAGTGTGATCTGCCGCTGATGTGGTCAAAGACGATTCCGTCTCTGAATAACCCGAACTCCGCGTCGGGGAATCCGCTGCGCTTCTGGCCGACGCGTGGAATCTCGTCAAACGATCGGACAAGGTCGTAGGATGCGTATCCCACCAGCCCGCCGGAATATCTCTCGCTTGGGTCCCTATCCTTCGCGCGAGTATTCAGATTCTCCAAATATGTAAGTGGTGCTTTGCAGGTTTCGATGCGGCGTTCCGAATTTTGCCGATCCAGCAGTTCGACATGTCCTCTGCTTATCCGAACGGTCTTTTGCGGGTCGAATCCGAGGAATGTGTATCTGGCGAGTCGGCGTGGGCCTTCGACCGACTCGAGAATGAACGCCGTGTCAAACCTGTGTACGATGGAGGAGAAGATTTCGATGGGCGGTTTGCTAGTCGTAATCGGAAAATAGCTGAGCTTTGCTGGCCGGGTCGCTGAGAGCTGTTGTCCAAAGGCTATACCCCATGGGAATCTCCGTTGTTTCTCTCTCCTATGTCAGATTTATAGCTTGCGTGACCATTTCTGTACATTGGACTGAAGAACACTCTCTATGTTGGAGAGGTCGGATTGTTGCATTTTTGCCAATTGCCCGCAGGCTTTGGCGAATTCCCGACGAACAACCTGGGAGAAAGGGTTCAACCTCTGAATCCCTATCGTCGTATCCCAGTTGTTCAACAGACCCTCAATTCTCTCTAGAGTTCCAACGATCGAGCTTGTCATGAGTTTACCGTCCCACTTTCTCAGAGAAGCGCCTAGAGTAAGGAGAGCAAAATGATGCAAAACTTGGACCTGCCCCATGACCCTGTCATGATATGCGCCCGGCATCAGATGGACTCTTGCACCAGCCTTTCTCAAGGCCCGCGAGAAACTCTTCCATTGAGGGCCGGTCCTGAAAGGTATCGCAGCTATGTTCTGACCTGTTGTGTGATCGACACCGGGTCCGAACAATGGGTGGAGACTCACATATTCTGGTCCGTCTGGTATTTTCGCTGATATTCTGTCTGCGATCCCCGTCTTGACGGAAGATAGATCTGTAAGCAATGCTCCTTTTCGCATGAATTTGGCGATATCGATCGAAGTTTCTACTACCGATTCCATTGGAACTGCTACAATGACAATGTCGGACTCTGTCGCATCTGAGATTGAACCCGCTTCCACCTCGAGCTCTTTCGCTATCTTCCGGGTCCGCGGCACGGTTCGGCCAATGATCTTCACACTCGCCCCGTGGACACTTGCGAAATTTGCCATGAAACGACCCATGCCGCCAGTTCCTCCCGCGACGAGGATTTTCTTTCCCTCAAGCCCAATGGCATGATTATGGGAAGGAGTCTGTTGAGCCTGCACGCTGAAATTGAAAATCTCTTTGAATATCGGAAGCGTGACCTTCGGTTCCAAACCCAGTCTTACTGTTGTACCTTGCACTTTTCGGAGGATGACCTTTTCCCGTTCTGGGTCGCGAGATTCGAGGCTTCTTGCTCGTTTTATCCGTCCTAGTAGTCGAGCGTTCTCGTATCTGTCTTTGAGTAGTAAGACTAGTCTCTGGTCTATCTCGTCGATTCGCTCGCGAATCCTTGGAATCTCGTCCAATAGGGCTAGCTCTTCAATACTCTAGGAATGATCCCACCGCGGATCATCAGATCGACGAGTCCTATGGCCACCATTGCTTGGACTACTGGGACTGCTTTTGGCACCACGCAAGGGTCGTGTCTGCCTTGTACGGAGAGGCTTGTTTCCTCCATTCGTGACACATCCACGCTCTTCTGTGCTTTCGCGATCGAGGATGGTGGCTTGAAAGCGACTCGTAGGAGGAGGGGCATGCCTGATGACATTCCCCCGAGGACCCCTCCAGAATTGTTGGTTAAGGTCGTAATCCTGCCTTCCTTGATCTCATACTGGTCGTTGTTCTCAGATCCTCTAAGTCTGGAGGCTTGGAAGCCAGCTCCGAACTCAACGCCCTTGACCGCTGGGATTCCAAACAATATCTTTGCCAGTTCGGAGTCGAGAGCGTCGAAGAGTGGCTCCCCGACCCCGACGGGTAGATTTAGTGCTGTACACTCGACTACGCCTCCTACACTGTCTCCGTCCGCTTTCGCGCTTAACACGGCATCACGCATCTCTTCTGCCGCAACCGGGTCCGGGCACCTCATCGAGTTCTCATAAGTCACCTTTCTAGCATCATCCGGATTCGGTAAAGTCTCGAGTCTGACGCCGCCGATCTCGCGGGTGTAAGCCAAGACCTCTACCCCAGATCTGGAGAGCACTTTCCTCGCAATCGCTCCTGCTACCACGAAGGCAGCTGTCATCCGGCCCGAGAGCCTTCCCCCTCCTCTGTAGTCGCTGAAACCTCCGTACTTGACCTTGGCAGGATAATCCGCGTGTCCGGGCCGAACAACATCCTTCAACTGTTCATAGTCAGAAGATTTCGCGTCCCTGTTTCTGATGTTCAACGTGATTGGGGCGCCAGTAGTGTAGTCTTGGAAAACGCCTGAAAATATTTCTACTGTGTCAGGCTCTCTGCGTGTTGAAACAACTTCCTTCTCCTGAGGAATCCTCAAATCCAGTGCTTGTTGCAAATCCTCGATCGTCAGAGAAAGGCCTGCAGGACAGCCGTCCACAGTGGCTCCTACTCCGGGCCCGTGGCTCTCACCGAAGCATGTTACGGTGAATGCTTTGCCGAGGGAGTTACTCCACATTGAGATCCACTCCGAGCCTGGTAAGGTCCTGGAAAAATTCTGGATAGGATTTAGAGACAACTTCTGCCTTGCGAATCGATGAATCTCCTGTTGCACCGATGCTTGCGATGGCACAAGACATTGCCACCCGATGATCATGCTTCGAGTCAAGTTCGCTACCAGCCAATCCTCCTCCCTTGATCCTAACAACGTCGTCATTGACGCTGATCTTTGCGCCCATCTTTCCGAGTTCGGCCGGGATCGTTTGCAACCTGTTGGTCTCCTTGTAACGCAGTCTCTTCACGCCGCGAATTTCAGAGGTTCCTTTAGCGAAACATCCTAGGACCTCGAGAGGGGGAACGAGGTCGGGGTTGTTGATTGCATCGAAGTCGAAGGGTTCGAGCTTGCTTCCGCTCACCTCAAGGGTCTGACCCACGTTCCTGACTTTTAGTCCCATTTGGTCGATGACTTTCAGGAAGACTGCGTCGGGCTCCGCTGATCCCGGATTTAGACCGGAAACAGTAATCTCTTCCCCGGCGATCCCTGCACCGGCAATCAGAAAAGCAGCAGAGGAAAAGTCTCCAGGAACATCGTGGAAGGCACCGGTGTACTTCTGCGGCGCGGGAATACGAAAATCACTGTCCTCCACGCTAATCGAGATGCCGTGTCTCTTCAAAACATCAAGAGTCATCTCGACATATGGGCGTGATTCTAGGCGACCCTTTACGTGAACGATAACGTCAGTCAATGCCAAGGGAGCTGCAAAGAGGAGCCCAGAGACGAACTGTGAACTAATATCGCCCTGTATCCACGTCTCTCCTCCCTTGAGGGGACCCTGAACGCTTACTTCAGACCCTTCCGTGTTTTCGCTTATCATCGTTGAGGCACCGAGTGTTTCCATTGCTTTCAGTAATGGTTCCAATGGTCTCTCGGCGAGCCTCTTACTAGCCCTAAGAGCGGTCCTAGTCGGTGAGGTTCCTGCAATAGCGGTTAGGAATCTGAGAGTTGCACCAGACTCGCCGCACTCTATGGGGTTAGCGCATAAAGCGGATCTTTCTCTTCCAACGGATACTATGCGGCTATTTTGGATCCGGACTTTTGCACCAAGGGATCGGATTCCTTCTAGGGTCCAATGGACGTCATCGCACTCTGAGGCTCCCTCGATTATAGTCTCTCCTCGTGAGAGCAGGGATGCTAGTAGTGCTCTGTGAGTATATGCCTTAGAGCCCGGAGCGGTTACTGTGCCTCGGAGCGATTGCGGACCCTTGATCCTCACTATCAAGGTTCTACACACGCTCTCGAGTAGTTCGGCTCGGTCTCGATTATGCGTCCGTCGAATTTCTCGAATGCCTCGCGTACTTTTTTCGAGCATTTTTCTTCAGCTACGGCTACGACTGCGGGCCCTTTGCCGGAGAGTCCTGCGCCTAGTGCTCCAGCCTCGATTGCGGAGAGCGCTGGGCGGGGATCTTCTCCCAGAACAGCAGAGAGTGCGAGCCCATTGAGTGTCAGCGCGTCCCATACGTGGCCGTTGCTGGCTTCGTCATATGCAAGTTCTGAGATTCTCTTGATCGGCGCAAACCTGCTCCGGTCCAGGCTACCCGTCAATGTCTGTCTCGGCGGGACCAGTATGATGATTCTGATGCCTTCTGGAACCGTGAGAACTTTCTCCACCTTTCTTCTATAATTATCAGTGAGAACGGCGCCGCCGTGCCACGACGCGAAGGAGTCGTCGTAGGCTCCAGTCAGGCTTACACCGCACTCCAGCGAAGCCTCAACCCCAATCTCAACCAGAACGTCATCTTCGGGTTCCCGGTCAAGTGCCGAGGCAGTTGCCAGCGCTACCGCGTTGGCTGCCGCGCTGCTGCTCTTCAGACCCACTGCAGTTGGGATGTTAGATGAAGTGGCTACTCCGCTATGGAGCTTGCCTTCATATCCATAGTATTCGAGGACTTTCTCCGCTACTCTGGTCGCGAGTTTGCGGGACCCTTCTAGGCCTGGAGCTGCTAGCCCGTACGTTTCGCCTGCTCCGTCACGCAAGGTAACTCTTGCTCGTGTCCAAAGATCAACCCCTATGGCGGCTCCCTTCCCAGTCGCGAAGGCGTTGAGAATGCTGGCCGCGCCATGCGCGACGGCCTGGCCATTGCCTTTCATTTCCAGTCTCGGCCCAGGTGGTCTGTCAACGACGAGCGCATGAGAGCAAGAGGAGCGGGTTTCCTAAGCCAGATTTCGAATGACAGTGCTGCCTGGTGCACGAGCATCTCCAACGGACTTATCCGGCCACTCTTGATTGGGAGAGGGTCGGAGAATTCGTCATACGCCAGGTCGAAGACCCAGTCAATCTCTCTCAAGTTTTGAGGGGGAATGGCCAGCTTGGAGAGAATTTTCTCAGTTTGCACCGGTGTCGCGTTGACTAGTAGACTTGCTCCGGGGATGGAAGCTAGCAGGTTCTTCCTCGTCAGTCTCCCATACGAGGCTCCTCCTCGACCGTTCAGGATTTCGGCTACTCTCTTGGCTTTGTCCAAGGAACGGTTTAGAATTCTTATCGAATTGTGCCGCGCTGAGAGCCTATGGACAACCGCTCTAGCGGCTCCGCCAGCTCCAATTACAAGTATGTTCTTGTCCCCAGGTTCGAATCCATAGGACTTGATCGCACGCAATGCTCCTTCACCGTCCGTGCTGTACCCGACAAGCCTCTGCCCGACCCTGGCAACGGTGTTGACTGTACCTCCCTTCTTCGCAACATCATCGAGCCTGTCGACCAGCTCTAGAATGCTTGTCTTGTGGGGCATCGTAACGTTGAAGCCGTCAAATCCAAGCGTGCGAGCCGCATCTACAGCATTCTTGAGCTGATTCTTCCTGACATCAACAGGTAGGTAAGAACGGTTTAGTGACAGCTTCTGAAAGGTACTGTTGAAGATCACCGGGCTGAGGCTATGCTCCACAGGTGAGCCGAACAGTGAATGTACCCGAGTCTCTTCCGTTGTCTAGCCCGCCTACTCTGCACCGACCATCTCATAGATGCGCCGTAGTTCGGAAATGCTGGGCTGTCCCGGCGCCGTTTCCAATCCTCGGTCCAGCGAAGCGTATGTGAAGCGGGCACCATAGAACGGTGCTAGTAACCTGGACCAAATGCCGGGTTTTCCCATCGCGAAGGATACGAGCCGGTTGGTTTCGCGGTTCGTCCCTAGCAGACTGAGTATGGTTAGGTTGTCTTCTGGTGACCGAGCCGTCGTGACGATCTTGTAGATGTCTACCTTGCTCTTTTTTAGCTTGGCCAGCGCCGATTGCAACTCCGACAGTTTCGGAGTTCTGGAATGATCATGATGGGAAAGGATGATCTTGGCGCTGGTCTTCCGGAAAGTCTCGATCACTTGGTCAAGGTTACTTGTTGAGCTCTCGATGTCTATGTAATCGGCTCCTCCTTCGACTGCGTCCATTAACAGTCTCAATCGCTCGCTTTCAGATCGCGTAAAAGATCCCTTTTCCGAGACTGGCCGGTTTGTGGCGACTACAGGTATTTCCACTGCTTTAGCAACCTTTGACATTCCGTGATGGTTGCTGAGTCCGTCCAGTCTGACTTCGACTAGGTCCGCTGACAGAGCCTCTGCACGTCGTGCTTTCTGGCATAGTTCGCGAGGGTTCCGGGAAGATAGAGATACGCAGATCTTGGGATTCACTTTTCAATAATCATCTCGTCGGGGATCCTTGTCCCGAAGTGTCGTCCGCCCTCCTCGTATCGAACTAGTACTTCGTCGCCTGGTTTGACATCCGAAATGGACTTTGATCCCTCATTGGTAACCAGCCGAACCGTCTCTGCATTCTGAACGATGGTTCTTATCGAAGCAGGTCCGACCGAAGCTTCTACGAGCATCAGTGGCCTTCGTTCTATTTTGACGCGGGCGACGTCGACTCTCCTAGTCCGCCCTTTCTTGTCTACAAGGAGGACAGGCTGCCCTGCAGACAGTTCTGAAAGATACTGCGTTTTGCCCTCAGGGGCCAATAGGTACAGCGCTACAGGACCAGCGTTAATCCTGAAGGGCCGAGGATTCACGTGAGGATTAGCGTGTACCTCTCCTTCGATGAGGAACAGTCCTTGCGATGAGCTGCCAGTGAGTAGCCCCTCGCCATCGTGTAGGATCTCGCAAGTGTCCACGCAGACCCTCGCACCAGTTCCGATCGGTCGGACGCTGGTCACCTTTGCCAAGGAAAGCGATACTGGCTCAGGCTCTTCCAGGATCAGGTTGCGGGTTCTGACGATATCGCTTGGGTGATCCGGCGTGAGAGATATTCCATCTGTTCCCTGCTCCAGTATCGATAGGGCAGTTCGACTCTCCTCAAAGTTCCTAGTTCTAATCAGTATCTTTGACGCTCCTCTAGTTTCTGCAATCAGGTTTTCAACCGGAATAATTTTCCAGTCGGGACAATCAATCAGCAGGTAATCGGGTTTTGCATGGAGGAATTGTAAGACGCTCTCCATGTCTTTCCTGTTTTGAACTGTGATCTGAAGGGCTACGGGAACCCCTCTGTCTTTCGCGTTGTACGCTGCTGTAATGTCGCAAGTTACTAAGATGTCTCCTCCTTCGAGAGGGCTAGCCACTTTCACCGGGAGTCCGGTGACCAGCTTGGGGAGGATCATGGCGTATGGTTTGGCCTCTTCGGCTATCCTACGAATGTGATCTTCGGATAGGTCGGGACTAGGTTCTAGCCAGAACTGTTTCGCTTTTCTCACCGTTCGTAGACAATGCGTTTTCAGGGTTCGCGTGGTTGTGCACAATCTCTGAGATGGCTTGAGTCATCATGCTCGGATCTTTGTGCTGGAAGACATTCCTGCCGATCGATACGCCGGCAGCTCCTGCTTTGATAGATTCGTAGACTAGTCGAAGGCACTCGCTCACATTGTTTGCTTTAGGTCCGCCCGCGACTAAGATAGGTACTCGCACGCTGTTCACGACACCTCTGAAGCTTTCAACGTCGCCGGTGTAGTTGGTTTTCACGATGTCTGCTCCGAGCTCGTATCCGAGTCGAGCCGCGTGGCTAACTACTTCGTAGGAATGCTCGTCGCTGATTTTCGGCCCTCTCGGATACATCATGGCGAGGAGCGGCATGGAATAGTCGTCGCATTCGTCGAGTATTCGCGAGAAGTTGTCAAGCATATCCTGCTCATGTTCAGACCCCACGTTGATGTGCACCGACACTGCGTCCGCGCCCAAGCGGACGGCTTCTTTGACGGTGCAAAGCTGCATTTTCCAGTTGGGTTCATTCGTCAAGCGAGTCGCGCCTGACAAGTGTAGGATGAGGCCTAGTTCGGTGGTGTCGACCGTCTTTGCGAGGCCCGCATGTACGAGGATTGCGTCTGCTCCTCCCTTCGCAACATGGTTCACAGTTTTCCTAATGTCGCTCAGTCCTTCGATTGGACCAACTGATACTCCGTGGTCCATCGGGACGATGACGGCTCTCCCATCATCCCGGAATATTCGTCCGAGTCTGCGTGTTTTTCCAGATTCCATCATGACCACCGAATACTTGTCAATTCCTCTCCAACGAACTCCTAATCAGGACGGCTGCTTTGCGCCGGACCTTCCAATCCACGAAAACCAAAACAGAAGATGTTATGGTGAGAACTCCGAACATGTTGATGTTTGCGGAACGCAGTGCATCGCTTACGCTTGCGATGACTCCTGGTCGTTCTTCTAGTCCGACGCTTCGGATTGTAACTAGGGCCATTCCCATCCTGGCGGCAAGGGCTATTCCGTGAGGATCATTCAGGATGGCGTTGTGAAGTCTCGTTATTTGTTGTTGTAGTTTCGGTGTTTGTTTCATGTAGAGAATCGCACTGTTGCTGTCTTGGGAGACAGCTACTAGACTTGGTCCTGCTAGCTTCGAGATCTTTTGAACGAGTTTTGGTTGATGAGGGAGGCCTGTTCCGACGATGGTTACAGATGCGACTGGATGGGGATTATTTACTGTCACTTCTAATTGGGGAAGCCCACCGCCTGTGACTAGAGTTCCCGGTGAGTCTAGTTTTCCATTCGTGTTGGATATTACCCGGATGTTGATTTTGGGGTCTTTGAACCGCAACGCTTTGCGGTGCACGAATTTTATTCCGGTGTCTGCTATTCCGATCAAGGTTTTCATGTCTATCCTTGGAAGGACTCGGGCGTTCCCGACTAGGTTTGGGTCGGCGCTTAGAATTCCACGCACGTTGGTTACGAATACGACTTCGTCTGCTTCCAGCGCCTTCGAAAGGAGGAGAGCCGTCGTGTCGCTTCCTCCTCGTCCGAGAGTGCTGATACGTCCGTCTCTTGTTCGGCCGATGAATCCTCCGATAACCGGGATAACTCCGTCACCGAGGACTGGCTTGACATATCGTCGAATGCGTTGGATACTTTTACTCTCGAGTGGGTTGGCGTTCAGGAAATTATCGTCGGTTATGATGGGCCAATCTCGGTCGGATGGATCGTAGTATCGTGCCTGCATCCCACGAGATTTCAAAGAGGCCGCGAATATCCTGGCGCTCGTTCTCTCTCCCATCGCCAGAATGTCATCTTTGTCCGTCTCGACCAGCTCAGCACCTCCGTTTGTAAGCTGCAAAAGTTGGTTTGTCGTGTTACCTACAGCACTGACAACGATGACAACACGGCTTCCACGAGAGTACTCTCGTGCAACAGATGCTACGGCTAGGTTGATCCTATTCTGGTTGGATAGGCTGGATCCGCCGAACTTGACAATAAGCAAGCGGCGAGGTCGAACTATGGAGACAGAGCGATGAAGAGAGGCAGAACGAGGGGAGTCTTGGAGTGTTAAGAACTGGTTCTTGTGCCTAGTCGCCGAGGATGGTCTCGACGCGGCACTCATGCCAGTAAAGATGACCACCCATCGCCTTCACACCAGGTATGCGAACAAGCTCTCCAATCTACCTTTTTTAGGCTTGCGGAACCGAGCCGAAAAACAGACACGGACTTGTGCCCCGAGAATCATGCTAGTAAATGTACATGACGAGGGACGGTGTAAAACGGGGATTGGAGAAACCTTGAGCAACATTCTAGTTAGGGACCCGCCCCCTTTCGGCATACGGATCCATTACGGCAATGATCCTAACCAGTTCGCTGAGCTTAGGTTTCCCAATCTCAAAGGATCGTTCCCGCTACTCTTCGTTGTCCATGGTGGTTTCTGGCAATCCGGTTATGATCTGTCTCACATCGGGCATCTTTGTGCCGCCCTCACGGATAAAGGAATAATCACGTGCAACATAGAATACCGGAGGATCGGCAACCCAGGTGGCGGCTGGCCGGGAACTTTTCAGGACATCAGTCTCGCAACTGGCAACATTCTCCAAGAACTCTCGAAGGATTCACGCTTCGACCAAGCCCGGACAGCCATCATTGGGCATTCTGCCGGTGGTCATCTAGCCCTCTGGCTGGTCGGCAGACACCGAATCAGGAAAGGCTCACCTCTCCACAACGACCGGAGGCAAGAAATCAGAATGGCGATCTCGCTTGCGGGAGTATCAGACCTCCGTTCAGCGTGGAAGAATAAGCTGGGACACGGTATTGTGACACGGTTTATGGGTGGAACTCCTGAGGAATACCCAGACAGGTACGATACTGGCTCACCGATCGAACTTCTTCCAACGGGTGCCAGACATGTCCTAGTTCACGGAACAGCCGATGATACGGTCCCCCTTTCCCAGTCCGAATCCTTCATCGAGAGAGCAGAGAAACTAATGGATCAATCTACCCTGGTCAAACTTGACGGCATAGGCCACTACGAGCTCATTGACCCAGAGTCAGAGGCGTGGCAGCCGGTAGTCGGAGCTGTTCTGACTCTCTTAGACTTGGATCTACACCGGTAGCGGTCCGCCTGCTTTGCTATTCGAGAACTTGGCCGATCGTATGTAGAATTGCGGGTTGGAGGTCGATGAGTAGGATCTGAAGTTCCTGGTCATAGTCAAAGTTTTGAGACCATCTCAAACAGCATATTGGTCGTCTTCCAGTTCCGAGTCGTAGCCCTCACCGACAACGATTTTTCGATAGCATTGTTGGAGAGCTTGGTTCGGCCATACCCACCGGGACAGTGCAGGTAGATTTCACGAAACGCGGGGTAAAATCGGTCTGGACTCGTCGCGAGTGTTTGCAGTTTTTTCACCGAGCCTTTTTGCGCGGTTTCCGAGAGAAAAGTAACATGCAGCTTCGAGGAATCGATGCCCTCCTCTTTCAAGAACGGATTATTCGCGATAACGTTTCGCATTTCTTTTGATGTTCGGACGATGACGGGCGTGTCGAATCCGAAGGATTGGAGAATTGCTTCGCCGATACGTTTCGAGAAGATAGCGGGATTTTCTGTCGCGGATTGAAAAACTAGGTTTCCACTCTGGATGTACGTGTCCACGTTCCGAAAGCCGAGACCTTCGCATAATCCGCGAAGAACTTCCATATTGATCGTGTTGTGTCCACTTACGTTGACGCCTCGCAACATTGCGATGTAAGCGGCCATAGTTCATAGAGGACCGAGATGCATTTAATTGGAGTTCGCCATAGCGAATCGTCCACATGGAAGTGACAAGCCCATCGATATCTCGTTGGGACGATCCGAACTAGCTTCGTCCGCTATGGGGGCTAGGAAAACATCTTTTATCTAATTGGCGCCAAAAGTAAAATGTTTTATACTTCTGCGTTTGTGCCAGTACAGAAGAGTATAGGCGCGTTTACTTGAGCGACGATATGGGGGACATCAGGAAAGAGCTCCGGGAGGAGATCAGATCGCTGAAGGATGAGGTCCGGCGACAAGTCTCTCAAGCTATAGAGAAGTCGGGAAACGCTTCAATCAGAGTTGACCTCAACAAGGACGACGTGGCTCAGACAGAGCCTTCCTTTGTTGTCGTCAAGGACCTTGTCAGACAGATCCGCGAGAACGTCAAGTCAAGCCTAGCTACGAGGGGCGAGATTGCAGTCGACGAACTCGTAGATAGCATGCCCGAGACCACGGCAGCAGACCTTCTCAAGTCTCTGGCCAACACTGACCGGCTAAAAATGGTCAAGATGCTCTACTCGACAAGGAAGACCTTCTCAGACTTCAAAACAGCTACCGGCCTCGAGGCAGCCTCAGTTAACAATCACTTGAAGAGCCTGCTGAACATGGGACTCGTTTCCCACAGCGACGAAGGAGGCTACGAACTCACAAAGAGAGGGAGACTACTCGTCAGGACCCTGGCATTGATGAGCGAGGCACTAGGCGGAGAACAAATTGATTGAGATAGGACGCGACTCTACGATGTCGCTAGTGTTCAGGCGAATCGCAGGCACGTTCAGCGGCCTGTCTGCACTTCTCGCCCTCATCTGGCTGATACGAGGACCCCTCGGAATACAATCGTCCTCCGCTACCCTATTACTCACTGCTTTCGGGCTATTCTTCCTGAGCCGGGTTCTTCGGACTGAAACTAACTCAGGAGCAGGAAGAGCACTTGTCAGCTTCCTCTGGAACCTCACAGCTGCATTTGTAGGGATCATATTGTCGATCTGGATCCTAAGCTGGATAGCCTCCTTGCAGTCAGACGTCCTCTCAACCATGCTCTCAAGCTGGGTCCCTGACCTTGTGATCGGAGCAATCGCGACTGGGCTCGGAGCATACTCTATGCAGAAGTCCGGCCTTGCACGGAGAGCTGCGCCTCCGTTTCTGGTAGCCGAAGGCAGAGGTCCCACAATGGAAGGAACGAAACTAACAGTGAAACAAGACACTGTCGGAATGCCAATCAGACGTGAAGGACGGACCATTGGCTGCGTACTACTCGGTGAAGTATCAACCTCATTCAAGACCCCGATGGGAATAGTGAGTGCATCGCTCTCTGGTCCCGTCACGACGGTAGGAATCCCGTTTCAAGGACGAACCGTCACAAATGATGAGGCTCTGAAAATGACAGGGAAGGAGCCAGACCAGCTGATTGAGGAGACAACTTCGCGCGCACAGAATATGGATGTTGGACGGATAAGGATCCGCGACGGGTGCATGGGCGACCGGTGGAAGATCGGTCCACTCATCTTCGACTGGGACGGGGATGGGGAGCACCATCCCAGAGAGAGATGGTTGGCGAAGGGAACTGGCAGCGCCTACGTCACGACCGACGGCCACCGCGCCACCGCAAAGTGGAATGGCAGCACTCTATCACTCGGGGATGGCTCGATGGAACTCGCGGTCGGCTCCGACAGCTTCTCCTACTCTCCAACAGAGGTGAAGACGGCGTCCCCACTCCACTCGCTCCATGTCACCCAGGACAAGATTACACTCGACACTCGAAAGTTCACACTGAAGGTCCTAGGGGACAATGTAGTCTTCAGAACTGAAGACAAGACCAGCAGAACCGAATCTAAGGCACTGGCCGACGACCTGCGCGCACTCCTTACCGAGGCAGCGAAGAAGCAGGTGAAAGACGTGATGGAAGAAAACCCCATCGACCTAGTCGAGATGCTCAACACGACAGAAGAGGTACTCGCGAAATATGATTGAGGAACCAGCAATGATAGCCGAATCAAAGCCACTTGAGTAGGGACTCATGAAAGCGATCGTCCGCGAACGTTTCGGATCGCCAGACGTTCTCCAGATCAAGGAAGTGGAGAAACCTGCTCCGAACGAAGTACGTGGAGTATTGGTAAAGATCTATGCGTCCTCCGTGAATGCCGCCGACAAGCATGACATGAGAGGAGCATCGCTCGTGATACGACTTGTCGGGCCCCTGTTTCGACTGAGCATGGGAGTCCGCCGGCCAAAAGAGCCCGGACTGGGTACCGACTTCGCTGGCGTAGTAGAAACGGTACGCAACGACGTGACTCAGTTCAAACCAGGAGACGAAGTATACGGAGTAGCCAACGCCGCTTACGCTGAGTATGGTCTTGCACGGGATAGCAGAATAGCCTTGAAGCCGAGCAATACTTCGTTCGAAGAGTGTGCAGCGGTACCGATCGCCGGATTTACCGCGTTACAAGCTCTCCGCGATCATGGACACATCAAACCCGGACAGAAGGTGTTGATTAACGGTGCAGGCGGTGGAGTAGGAACCTTCGCCGTTCAGATCGCCAAGGCATTAGGAGCCGAAGTCACTGCCGTGACCAACCCGGCGAATCTGGACATGGTTCGCAAGCTCGGCGCGGATCATGTGATCGATTACACGCGGGAGGATTACACCAAGAAGGGAGAATCCTATGACCTGATAGTGGAGATTGGCGCGTCTCATTCTATCTCTGACTACAAGCGCATAATGAATCCGAATGGTACCTTTGTCCTCGTCGGTTTCAGTGACAAGATCGTCAGACGTCTACTCTATTTCATCATCGGAAGTCGATTCGCATCACGAGGCGACAAGAAGTTCACTTTCTTCGTCGCAAAATCAAACCATGACGACCTCGTCGTGCTGAAGGACCTCATCGAACATGGAAAGATAATGCCAGTGCTCGATAGACGCTACGCGTTAACTGAGACAGCTCAGGCCCTTCGCTACTTCGAAGAAGGACACACCAGGGGAAAAATAGTAATCACAGTAGATCATGGCAACGACAAACCAAGCAGGCCCGACTCATTCACCCCGTCCGGGAGAGAGTCGTCGCGATGATTCTCGTCGTTGGCGGCCTGAACGGTTTCATAGGCTCAAACACGACAGAAGCCCTAGTTGACCTAAGCCAGGCCTGCGTGGTCACACGTCACGAGAACACTGAGGTCCCGAGTTTCCTTCAAAAGGATATTGACCATCATCGTGTGCTCGTCGAATCTGGTGACTCGACCTCAATTGCAGACTTGCGAAAGATCGGCGAGAAGCACAAGATCGATGGTATCGTCAACGTCGCAGGAGGCTTCGCGTCCGGGGAGGGCCCTCTGCGCGGCCTCAAGGGATACTTCGACATGCTCGACGCCACTTTCCGAGTGGCTCATGAATGGAAAGTCAACCGGGTCACATTCTCGAGTACGGGAGGAATGTACCTTGGGCTTTCTGGAACGGTAGACGAAGCCCATCCTATTGCTCTTCAGAGCATGTTCCCTATTCTTGCGTATCAGAAGATTGTCGAGGTGGCCGCAGATCAGTTCGCGAAGAAAACCGGCATAAGCACTATCTGCGTACGATTAATGGGAATGTTCGGACCTTTTGACGGTGCACAGCTCGGTCTCCCAGCACGTCTCGTTCATGCGGCTGTAAGCGGAAGACCGCCGAGCTTCCAGGACGTATTTTTTGGTAACGCAGATGATGCGGTAGATCTCTTGTACATCAAGGACATGGCTCGAGCCATCGCACTGGTTGAGACCGCAGAGAAGCTCCAATACGACGTCTACAACATAGCCTCGAGCAAGGTCACAC
>MNHO01000063.1 GCA_001919285.1 archaeon 13_1_40CM_2_52_13 | reverse complement strand
CACCCGACTCGCAACCGTTCTGGTTCTGCCTCCAATTCTCGGCGTAATCGCGAGAATAATGATTCTCATATTCCTCCGCATCTAACGAGAGACCGAACGTTTAGTTGATCCCGGCGACCGAGAAAACATTTCAATCCAGTCTAAGCAATTCGTGGTCCGAAGAACTGATGAGCAAGGGAAAGACGGCGCCGTTTTGGCGTCTCAGATATCTCTACATGGGAACCTCCAACGTCCAGAAAGACGTTGACTACTACACCAAGGTCTTGGGGGCCAAGAAGGTCTGGGATATCTCGAGTTTCGACACTCGAGTCGCCGCCTTGCGGCTAGGTGAAGGTCCTCTCCTTCTTCTCGCGGACCATCGGCCCGCGCCTAGTTGCATTCTGATCTTTCAAGTAGACAACTTGAAGACGATATCAGACGCGCTTCGACAGAGGGGCTGGAAGCCTGAAGGAGAACAGTTTGAAATTCCCGAAGGACCCTGTTACAGGTTTAATGATCCAAGCGGCAACCTGCTCGCTCTCCTACAAATAACAAGGCCCAACGTGCTCGGAATAACCAGCGAAGAGACGGAATGAGACTACTGGACTACCTCAATAGAACTTGGTTTGTACTGGTGGCTACAAGGAAACGCGAACGGGATCAAATTTGACTAGGAAGAACACGGTGAACATGTACATGACGCTCGACGGGTACGGCGAGTTTCCCAAGTATCCTGGGTCCGACATTCCGTCGAAGGAACCCGGTGAGGGTTTCACGGACATGTGGATCAAACGGTATGATTCAGTGGACACGATCTTACGGCCGGAGGTCCCTATGAAGGTCACGTCGCCGTCCACTCCAAATCAGCGAGGAAGGCATCAGATCCGAAGTACCTGTTCGAGTTCGCACGGTTCCTCGGCCGAAGTCAGAAGATCGTCCTCTCCTACTTCCTGAAAAAGACCGAGTGGCCGAATTCTAGGATCATGAAAGGAGACCTCAAACGAATCGTCGCTCGCCTGACAACGGGAACTCGGAAAGGACATCATCGTAGATACGGGCCCCTCGCTCGTACAGGAGTTCATCCGGCGGGGTCTAGCAGATGACTACCGTATGATGGTTTGGCAGGTCATCCTCGGACGCAGGAAACACTACTCGGGTTCGATGTTGAAACAGCAGACCCTGAAGCCCCTGTCGGTCAAATCCTCAGGCATAGTGAGCTAATGCTACACTACGAGACGGTCCGTTCGGAGAGACGGCGCAAGACTCAGAGTAGTTGAACCCGAAAGGCTCTGGAGATGGAATGAGTCGCCCGTTGTGGGCCGCGAGGAACTCTTAATGACGCATTGGCGGTTCTTGGAGTCCTATGACGCGCGGTCTGGTATAGTAGAGCATGCCAAACCACCAGGCTCCAATTACAACATAGTGCAGCCAGTTTCCAGGCGCTGCTAGGGAGGCTTTCCAAATAAATTCCCAGACCCAGTATGGAGCCCCGAGCGGGAGCTTTACCACAGCGGCTAGAACAAGCGAGAGTTGCCATCTTGCACTGAGCACTATTAGCATGAGCAGCCAGAGATCGAAGATTGCCCAGAAGAAAAAGAGGGAACTGGTACCCATGTACAAGTATAGTAGTCGCCGGTTCCCCTTTTTGAGCAGAACTAGCATCACGATCGTTTCTGCGAGACCGAGCCAGATTACAAGAGCTGTGAAGCCGGCCTGTCCAGGATAATATAGCAGGTACCAAGGAAGGCCATAGGGAGCTGGTGGATCAGTCTTCTGCCAGGGAGGATAGATTTGTTGCATCCATCGCGACAGATCGAACGGATACCGGGAGGCTACAAAGAGAATATCCACAACACACTTTGCGATCTCTGTCGCAATTATGACTGTGGCGAGAACGCTAGTCCTCGGCCAGTCTACGGACCAGCTTCGTCCCAGTAGCCTCTCTCTTATCATACTCATTAAAATCTGGGGAACTATGGTGTCGTCGAATTCCTGACTGTTTTCTTGTATGCGAGAATTAATTCTAGCCTCAGATCCCTGAACTCCTTTGACGACATCTGAACCATGTCAGTCTTATGTTTAGTGTCGAAATCGCGATCGACGGTACCAGAATTTCACGCTAGCGATGGAACAAATCGCAAGTCGTCCTAATCAGAATCTGCAATCCGCCGATGCGCTATCGTGTGGGGAAAGACGGTTACTGTAGTGTTCATTTGACGTTTTCACGAAATCAGCATATGGCGGGGAGTTGATGGATTTTCCACGTGCGGGACGCGTGGGTAGCAACACGGATTATAAGCCGCGAAGCACTAGTTACTCACAGAGCACTGTTCCTAGATCTGCTCTAGCTGGTTGAGACATTGAAGCTTGACCCAGGTGGCATAGGTGAATTGCGAGTCTTAGATTCCGGATACACAGACCAAGTCTTGCTCGACACTATCAGCGAAGAAGTTCTCCGGATCAAAGCGACAGTCTGCAACAGTCTCCAAGACCTCAACAAGCTCTACATGGTCGACCGCGCGCTATACACCAACACCCCCGGCATACCCCTCTACATGGAATTCACGCCGCAGATCATGAGGGCGATGAAAACACCCCTGATAATCTCCGAGGTCAAACTCTACACGGTCGAACGAGTCTGGGGAATGCGAACCCTGAGAATCACCAGGTAACTCAGGGAACTAGTACCTCTTGATTTTAGAACGGCCGCTCAAGTACAGGGTTGCGCGCAAAAGTTTTTCGACTCACACAGCGCTACATGAATCGGCTCGTGAGGGCGTTCTTGAGGAAGACGGTACTAGCAGTCGCACTCGCCGTCGTAGTGGTACTGGTTGCCGCTAGTATGACTTACTACATTTCTCGCAATTCGCCTTTGGGTTCGGATAACTCTGAATGCAGTGACCCCGGCTCCATATCGAGCCATGTCTACAATCCATACCGACTCACTATCATCAAGTCATGCATAAGAGCCTCAGGAGTCGTAGAGAACGTCTTTGACGAGGCTGACGGAGACTACCACGTGCGACTGGCACTCGACTCTCAGTACAGCAATCTCACCAACAGCGCGAATGACCAGTACCAGTTCGGCGATCTGGTCGTTGAGGTAATCTGTGCACTGCCGATAACCCAGGCCGACGCGGTATCAGCCTGCCAGAACTACACAAACAATATCACGATACCGAGTGTCAATGACCGTGTCATCGTCACTGGACCCTACGTCTTGGACACGCAACACTCTAACTGGGCCGAGATCCACCCGGTTTACACGCTTACAATATCCTGACCCTGAGAGACCAGCGAGAATTCTTACCGGTTACATCGTTACTTGTGCTGTGCAGGACCAGCAGCCCTTGTTGAGACAGTCGCTCTGGAGATGATGGTCGCAGTGTTCCGCAGAGGCAGAAGAACTTACCAGCTTTGACCTTGCCCATTGTCGAATTGTGGATTTGCATAGTGTCCAATACTAGGACCTGCTTAGTCAGAGGCATTTCTCAACTGCGTTTGAAAATACCGGCCGGGCTTAACTCGTTGTTGTAACACTGAGAGTTCAGCGTAGGTTCCTTTATGGTCACAGACCCCAAGTCAATACCGTCTCTGTTGAAATCCAGACTCGGAAGTTACTTCGAGCCACGGTCTGGGGTTTCGTTCTGCTTAGATTGAACAAAGCACTATCAAACATAGAACAACCGCGGGCGATCCTTGGGTGTCACTCTCCACAACTGAAGAATCTCGTCACTCTTACAGAGAAATGCCGGGCTACGTCAAGATCATTGTCTTGGCTCAGGCCGCAACGATTCTCTCATTTACTCTCGTGATGTACCAAGTTTACCTGAACGACGTCTATTTCCAACAGTACGTGATCAGCCTCTTCCAGTCTAACATTATCGCCGACGCAACCCTGTCTCTGATCACGGCGTCAGTATTCGCCCTCGGAACCTTCACCCTCCTAGGGTCGATGGGCACAGCGCGTCGAGCGAACAAGGAATGGCGTCTACTCTCCAAGCAAGCGAAGGCCCCGCCTATGCCATCATTGCCCGTTCTAGATACGGGGAAAGCACCCGTGAGACGGCGGAGCACAAGGCGTCGCCCCCCCGCGCGAAAACCGAGAGCCGATATGGACAAGCTCTACGATTCCATGCGCCACTTTGTGGACGATAGAGTGGAAGAGTAGGCGCAAGAATTCTCTAGCCCGGTTGCATCGACGGGCCTGGGCAGTACCGCTGCGTCGGGATGCGGGTTGCAGATCAAAAATGAAGCGTCTAGCTGCTGTTGAAGGCGATTGAAAGATGGCCGCTGAAACTAAGGGAAGAGAGTCGTGGACCGAAGAAGAGTCCACTAGGACAACCATTCGGCAATCGAACCCGCTAAAACTGTCGAGGGTCTTCCGATTCGTCGACCCACAAACGGGAGCTTCTCAGATCTCAGACTTCCCAGACTCCAATCCTACAGGAGATACTCCGCTAGAGATTCGGATGAAACACTTTACAGAGATCGAAAACTTCACCTTTCTCGCATATACCCTCGCGCACGAGCTTGGAGGGACGACTCCGAGGCCCATTCGGACAGTAACGGACCTGCAAGTACCCGACGACGAGTTTCAGAACTTCGTAAACGAGGCGAAGACGGCTAGTCTGACTGACGAGGAACTGGCCGACACGGTGCTGGATGTGGGGATAAACTGGGAGCACTTCGTTGCCTCAAATGACAACCTGCTCATCCCAGAGCATCCGCTGAAGATAACTGATGTCTTGATGCAGGAGAAGATTGACGCCCTCGACATGATCACAGAAGCATTCGTCCGAGAGGTCAACCTCCGCAGCATCGAGAAGAAAACTGGGCGAAAGACGGACAAGGCCTAAGAACGATTAGTGCAGAAAATCGGCTTAGGTCATCGTCCGACTCTTCAAGTTACGCTAGATGGTCGTAAGCCATCAGTGTCATGAACTCAGGGAAACTATCGCTCGTCGTCAGTTTGTCAAGTAGATCCTCAGCGCCTTTGTAGTTGCTCGTATGATAGGCTCGCAATCCGATCTCTTCCCTAATTCGCGCCGTCTCCTCTCTCAACATCGATCGGAATAACTTGCGCGTAATGGTGGGTCCCTCGACTAGTTTGGCGGAGTGATGAATCCACTGCCAGATCTGTGCTCTACAAATCTCCACCGTGGCCGTGTCTTCCATCAGGTTGTTGATCGCGACGCATCCTAGGCCTCCCAGCCACGACTCTAGATACCTTAAGCTCACGGCAATATTCGCTCTGACAGCATGCTCGCTTATCTTCGGCTCCGGGACCTTGAGGAGATCTTCGCGGCCGACCTCCACGATCGCGCCGCCATTGTTTGACTCTACAGATCGGTCGGTGAAGACTTTCATCACAACAGGGACCAGTCCTGGGTGAGCAACCCAAGCGCCCTGGTATCCTTCTGCGACTTCGCGCTTTTTGTCAGTGAGAACCTTCTCGATAGCCTCCTGAGAACGCGGGTCACCTCTAATGGGGACCTGTGCAGCCATTCCCCCGATTGCGTACGCGCCTCTCTTGTGACATGTTTGAGCGAGGAGCACCGAGCAGGATTTGAGGAAAGGCGTGGTCATCGGGAGTAGTGGTCGCTCGGGGACGACAAATCTCGGGTTCTCACAGAGGAATTTGATGAGGCTGAAGATGTAGTCCCAGCGGCCGAAGTTGAGGGCGGTTATCCTCTCGCGCAGTGAGTGGAGGATTTCGTCCATTTGGAAGGCGGCGAGAATTGTTTCGATCAGGACGCTGCATTTGATGCTGGCGTGAGGAAGCTTGAGAGCTTTTTCCGTATGCTCGAAGAGGTCGTTCCAGAGGCGCGCCTCCAGATGGCTTTCCAGCTTGGGGATGTAGATGTAGGGTCCGCTCCCTCGATCGACTAGTTTCTTGGCGTTGTGGTAGACGAAGAGGCCGTAGTCGAAGAGGAAGGCAGGAGTCGGATTGGACCCGAGCTGAACATGCTTCTCAGTGAGGTGTAGTCCTCGAGGTCGGACGAAGAGAGTCGCAAGCTTTTCTCCGAGCATGTACTCTCGTCGATCCGGACCAGTGTATGTGATGGCCCGGTTGACTGCATCTCGAAGGTTAGCCTGGCCCTGCAAGGTTCCCTTCCAGGTTGGCGAGTGGGAGTCTTCGAAATCTGCCATGTAAACATCCGCTCCCGAATTGAGAGCATTAATCACCATCTTCCGATCGACCGGACCCGTGATTTCGACGCGCCGCTGGCGAAGTTCGGCTGGGATCTGTCCGACTTTCCACTCGGAGGTCCGAATTTCACGTGTCTCGTCGAGAAAATTGGGAAGTGTTCCTGTCCGAAGCCGCGCATGAGCGAGGATTCTCTTCTGCAGCAGCGAGTCTAGGCGTAGAGAGAATTCTCGGACCAGATCGCCGACAAAAGCAAGCGCGTCAGGCGTCAGTATCTCTTCGAAGCCCTCGGGAGTCGGGGATGGGATCATGAGGCTCTATGGTCTGAACTAGACTTCGGCCCGACCGTCGGCCTATACTGGTAATTCAACTCTGTTGACTCTTTTCGTGATCAAACTCCGAGCGGCGGATTGGAGGCGTGACCATGGCTGACTGCTCTTTGAACTGAGCTGTCTCTGTAGACTCATCCATTGCCGTCGTTGAGGACGTTCCGCTTGAGATTACGGTCGAAACCTCGTCGAAGTATTCTGTTCCTACGAATGCCTGGTGTTTTACTGCGGAGTAGCCTTCTCTTTCGGCGTCGAACTCTTTTCCTTGGACGCGAACGTAGGCGGACATTCCCTCGACGGCGTATTGTCTGGCGAGTTCAAACATGGAGACTGAGAGGCTGTGGAACCCAGCAAGCGTGACAAATTGGAACTTGTAACCCATCGAGGCTAGGTCCTTCTGGAAGCTACGGATGGCATGGGGATCGAGGTGTTTCTCCCAGTTGAAAGAGGGCGAGCAGTTGTACGCGAGTAGCTTACCTGGATAGACTCTGTGGATGCCTTCAGCGAACCTTCTAGCCTCGTCAAGGTCTGGCGTCGCAGTCTCACACCATATCATGTCGGCGTATGGCGCGTAGCTTATGCCACGCGCGATTGCCGCTTGTAGTCCCGGTTTGAGTCTATAGTAACCCTCTGGGGTCCTCTCACCTGTCGTATAGGGAAGGTCTCGTGGATCAGCGTCGCTGGAGAGAAGCTTCGCTCCAACCGCATCCGTTCGCGCTACTAGATAGGTTGGGACGCCCATCACATCAGCTGCGAGCCGGGCCGCGACAAGGGTCCTGATGAACTGGTGAGTTGGGACTAGGACTTTGCCGCCCAAGTGGCCGCACTTTTTCTCTGATGCAAGCTGATCTTCGAAGTGTACTCCGGACGCTCCCGCTTCGATCATTCCTTTCATCAGCTCGAACGCGTTGAGCGGGCCTCCAAACCCGGCTTCGGCGTCGGCGATTATCGGGGCAAACCAGTCAATCTTTCCTTTCCCGCTCATGTATTGTATCTGATCGGCTCTCTGGAAAGCCTGATTGATTCTCTTTACGAGATTCGGAACGCTGTTGGAAGGGTAGAGGCTCTGGTCCGGGTATGTCTGGCCAGAAAGGTTAGCGTCCGCGGCTACCTGCCAGCCGCTCATGTAGATGGCTTTTAGGCCGGCCTGAACCATTTGAAGTGCCTGGGCGCCCGTAAGTGCACCTAGGGTTGGAATATAGGCCTCCTCCCTCAGGAGGCGCTCGAATTTCTCAGCGCCTATTCTTGCGAGCGTATACTCGGGGCGGATTGTACCCCGAAGTCTGACAACATCCTTCGCCGAGTAGGGTCGACGAATCCCACTCCAGCGATCGGAGAGCCAGCTCTGCTCTAAGTGACCAGTCTCACTGCTAGCATCAGCTACGCTGGTCACGAGGCTTCTAGCTCTCAGTAACTGATCGGCTGATAATAAGCCTTGATGATCAGCCTATTCGATTTCTATCCTTGGATATACTTGTATGCACAGCTAAACCCAAAAAAATCCCGAGACTCGGAATGCCTAATTTGCTTTGGACCAGATAGATGATGCGATGCAGAAGGGATGGATTCTTCGAGTATGCCGTTTACGCCACGCCTACATGTTCGGCGTCTCCAGCATCGTCCGATCCAATAATTGCAGGTCCCCTCGTCCATCGGGATCTTCCTGTTGCTCTGCAGAACTGGCAGGGCTCATCCTTGGAACCGATCACCTTCAGATTTTAGCTTCTCTTCTGGACTGAGAATGGACTCAAAGCTTAGCGCTTAGTGACAAACAATTGGGCAATCAAAGACATTAGGCCAACACCGATCCAGAATAATTCTCCATCACGAATCCATTGATTAGGTTCCACAACCAAAACGGGCGCTAGGACCAAAGTCAAAGCTGTAACACACAGACTGGCAATCCCAAGACCAAAGCCAATGACACGGAACAAAGACCCAGGCAAAGATTGGGTTTTGTATTCGGCATCGTAAGCTTGGCCTGATTCCCCGGTGTTGGCAACCTCCGCTTGCATTGCGTCTGTGGGGTATCGGTTGCTGAAGACTCCTACGAGTATGTCGTCAGGGTAGACTCGCATTTTCTGGTTGTGAGTGCCCACTATGCTTCTTCGGTGGCCAACATCTTCGACCCCTAGGAGCGCAAGGTCGTCGACCGTTGAGTCTGAGGGGTCGTATGCTTGGATCTGATAGCCGGCAGGTTCTAGGATTCTACGGGTGCATGACAATCTTACGATGTCGCTGTGAAGGTTGATCTGCCAGTCGACGAGAATCGGGGTCTGCGGGGTCCAGCGTTCGTTAGGCTCAGAGACTTGGGTCGTTGGCCGTTCACACACCATCATAGGCTTCGTTCGATATGAGTTGGCTGTACACGTTCAAACGCTAGAGAATACAGTAAAGGAAGAAGAATGATCGATCGTCGATGTTAGTCAAACCAAACAATAGTGCAAACATTCAAACACAATAGAACATACGTGGTGGATCCATGATAAGGATCAGACGATATCGTCGGCCCGGCATAGCGTTGAGGATTTTTTAGCTTGATTGCTCGCGCCATATTTCGCCACGCTAGAGGCAGGTAGTAGTCCTCGTTGGATTCCGGAAGGCTACGCCGGATTCGTCAACTATTCCGTCTAGGAGCCCTATCTCTACGGACAAGGTTACTGAACCTAGACAGGAGCAGGTGTGTGCCTCCGGCGTCATGTGTACACTTAGGTCT
>MNHO01000025.1 GCA_001919285.1 archaeon 13_1_40CM_2_52_13 | reverse complement strand
TTTCTGTGTGCCGCCGAAGTTGGTGATGGTTCTGTCTCCCACCATTCGAAGGTAGGCTATGTCCGAGGTTGCTTCCGGCGGTGTGGATGCGTACTGGTTCTCCGACCAGGCCAGTGCTACGTTCTTGCTTTCGAGTAGTTTGTATATTTCGGGTTTGAACCAGGACTTGTTTCTGAACTCTATCGCGTGTTTGTATTTCTGGTCGATCTGCCCGACGAATTGCTCTAAGGCCTCTCTGTCTTTCTTGTAGTTGAAGGAGGGTGGAAGCTGGATTAGTAGGGGACCGAGCTTCTCTCTTAGCTCGGAAATAGACTTGTAATAACGTTCCAGTTGTGCGAGGCTGTCTCGCAATTTCAGTTCATGGGTTATCTTCTTCGGAAACTTGGCGCTGAAGACAAAGGCTTCCGGGGTCACCTTCCGCCAGTTGGCGACCATTAGTGGTGAGGGGGTGCGGTAGTATGTTGAGTCTATTTCGACGGCGTTGAAGACGTTTGAATAGAGTTTGAGATAGTCGCCGGGTTTCGCGTCTCTCGGATAGAAGGGCCCGACCCAGTCCTGGTAGGACCAGCCGCTGCAGCCGATATGTAGACGTTCAGGGTTTGGGAACAAGGGCCGACGTTGGATATTCTTGCGCTTTCAGGGGTTAAAGAGTTGTTTTTTGGCGATGAAAGTGTGAAGGAGTTTTTTGTGTGTTGACATACCCCCGGGGGTCGAGAAAAAGATGACAAGAAAGGAAAGTTGGTAGAAAAAGAAAAGATAACAGACTAACATGGGTTGGGCGCCAAGATTGAAGAGACTTTCGACTAGTTTTTGTTAGTTAAGCCTGCGGATGTCTAGTCAATAGCTTCGTCCAACCTAGTACCCTGGAAGGGCTCTCATTAGTGATATGGTTCACATTGGGAACACCATTCTAATATTCCCGATTCTGTCAGGAATCACTCAAGGTAGAATCTCAGCCCTGGGAGTCCGAAATAGGCTCATAGTCATGGTATGGAGCGTAAGGAAGTATGGACAAGCAGTCGACGATTAGAACCATTCGAGCCTCCTACAAAGTAGACCAAGTGGAGAATGGATGGACGGTCGCGACCAGCGACGGGAACATGTTTGTCTTCGCCGATTCAAAGGAGCTGGCCGAGTGGTTCTGTATGGTGGTCGGAGTTCCTCTTGACGAGAAGAAGGCCAAGGAGGATCCGCTTGAGCTGGAGATCCGGAAGCTCGTCAAATCCTACAACCTCGTCGCCGAAGACGTCGACAAACACTTCGTCGCCAGTCACGTCAGAAACTGATCGTTTCAATATTGACAACTCGCAATCTGGGCACGATCTTGCGCCCAGGCTTACTTCATTAGATTCGCACCGCAAGATAGTTACCGAAAACCAAACATACGTTACTGACCAACCGCGAAGAACGAGAGGTACTTCGCGTTATGAGTTCTCATGCCAAGACTTTCGATTTTGTTAAACTAAACGAACTTCCCGAGAAACCACGGAAGACGGGGGTTATCGAGTTCAGGGGTCCCTACTACACTCCCGTCACGTACGGATATCTCAGCGACCTCCTCGACGATTGGGGAGAGTACGTTGACGGGTTCAAGTTCGCAGGTGGAAGTATGCGCCTGCTCGACCGCGAGAAGACGCGGAAAATGATCGAGCTCTGCCACCAGCACGATGTCTATGTTTCAACCGGAGGATTCGTCGAACGAGTAATCGTCCAGGGAGCAGACGCGGTCGACAAATATCTGGAGGAATGCAAATCATTAGGATTTGACATGGTCGAAGTCTCCAGCGGCCTCGCACCCATCAAGCTCGAAGACAAGGTCGCGATCGTCAAACAGGTGCAGAATCTAGGAATGAAGGCCAAGCCGGAGGTCTCGATGATGATAGGCGCGGGTGCTGGAACTCACATTGTGGGCTACAAGACGAAAATGAGAACCTTCGCAGATGTGGTCAAGGAGACAACTGCGCATCTCGATGTGGGCGCAAAGATTCTCATGCTCGAATCGGAAGGAATCACGGAAGATCTTCCGCCTGGCAAGTGGCGGAAGGATGTGGTCAAGAAGCTCGTGGATAAGTTCGGCTACCACACCTGGATGTTTGAGGCTTCGGACCCGCCCGTCTTCAAATGGTACCTCAAAACTTTCGGAAAGGACGTCAACCTCTTCATCGACAATTCGCAAATTGTCGAGTTCAACGCCTGGCGTCTGGGACTCTGGGGAGACCCCGACATCTGGAAACGAAAAAGTCTCAGCTATCCGAGCACCAGGTGAAAAGGAAGGGCCTAACGGAGAGCCATAGTCGAGACCACTTTCGAGATATCCTTCACCTTCTCAAGGTTCCAGATAGCGTCAAGTATTCTTCTGGCACGATTCTTATCCAGAATCTTCCTTGTCAACCTGTAGAACTTCACCTCGACCTCTTTGTCACTCATTGGATTCTTGGGATGCCCCTTGTGATAGTCAACTTGTTTCGACACAACCCTTCCAGACGAAAGCTTCACAGTGACCCTGTTCGCCACCGCTTCCGGATAGATTGAGCTCAGCGTCTTGTCCTCTACAACCGTGACTTTTTTCAGAAAGTCGAGAGTCCTAGGATTTCGGAACTCCTTTTCGCTGTAGGTCGAATTGTCAATCTTTCCCTCCAACAACGCCATCCCAACAATGTATGGGAGACTGTGGTCCGCAGTCTCTTTCGTCAGCGGATTCCACTTCTCAGGATCCTTCCCAAGTATGGTGTAGCCGGCTTCATGTGAAGCAATCTCCACGGAGACGATGTCCTCAGCCTTCTCGATCTCCTTTCTCGCCTCTAGTGCGGCCCAGATGGATGTCTGCGAGTGGATCTCTGCGGGGAAGAATTTGAGATATGTTTCTGCGATCTTGAACGATCCGTTTTTTCCTCCGAAGTCGTCAATGTTAATCTGGAAGGGTCCTGAGACTTGTTTGAAGAATCCCATCTCTCCTTCAAAGATTGGTGAGGGACCCGTCATGCCTTCCCGGGCGAGCAGGGCGGAGAAGACCCCGTTTCGTGCGGCATTTGCAAACGAGCATCCCTTCCACATCGACAGCTCTCCGGCCCTCACCTGTCTCATCGTGATGTGAGAGTTTAGGGCGAGATTCACTGCTTGAGTCATCTTTTCGGAATCTAGGTCCATAAGTTTGCCCGCGGCGAGAGCGGTTGAGGGTAGACCGTAGCATACGTGGTCCCAGCCACGATGTCTGATATCTGCCGCGTCACAGAGCCTGCATTGAATCTCGTAGGCTAGAATGATGGAGAGCAGAAGGTCCTTTCCAGTTGCATGCGCCGATTCCGCGACGGAAAAGCATGGGCCGATATTATCGCTGGGATGTGCGGGTTCCTTGGAAAGGTATGTGTCGTTGTAGTCGAAGTATCGCACCATTATCCCGTTTACAAATGCAGCAAGATCCGGACTAGTTTTCTTTCTGGTCCCGAAGAGAGTCGAACCTTGACTGCCTTTCGCGGCTTCCGCTACTTTGCGGGAGATTCTGACTGGATCCTCGTTGAAAGCCCCTATCGCGCAGCCTAGACTGTCGATGACTCGTTTCTTCGTTTCGTGAACAACGTTTTCGGGGATGTCCTGATAGTTTATGGAATGAACATAATCTGCAAGCTGTTCTGCGAGGTTCAATCCGATTTCTATTCGACGCGGTCTGTTGTGCTAATTGAAGCTTTGATAGAAAAGCCGCCCAGGCCGGGAGATTCGGCCTGATTTCTTTCGGATTTTCCTTGGTGGATTTGTTGTTGCTATTCTTCCTTCCAGTTCATTAATAGACTGCCTAGTATGATGAAAAACGCTGCTAGGCTGAGTGCTATGATTGCGTTGTTAAGGGCTTGGGCTGGTTGCGCGTAGATCAACGCGTCTCTTAGTCCGTCGTTCACGTATGTTAATGGCATGAAGTTGGCTATGACCTTCATGATATCTGGTAGAGTCTCGCGGGGCCAGAAGGTTCCGGCCAGGAACATCATCGGGAAGGTTATTGCGTTGGCTGCAGCATCTGCGCTCTCTGCTTCCCGTACGAAGTTTGCGAGTACCATGCCGATGCCTGGGAAGAGGAGGGCGGCTGCAACAACGAGTCCTACCGTGTAAATGTCTATGGTCACCGTCACCCCGAAGATGGCATAGCCGAAGAACAGGATGACGACGAGCGATATCGTGGCCAGGATCATCTGGTATCCAACCATGCCGAGTATCCATTCGATCTTGCTGAGGGGTGTGGTGGCGAGTTTCTTGATGATCTTCAACTCCCGATATCTGCCGTTGGTGTTGACAGCGCCAAAGACACCCGTAGTCAGGAGGGTCATACCGATTACTCCAGGAATGAAGAAGTCGATGTAGCGGACATTCCTAGTTACAATCCCGACTGGTTGAACAAATAAGTGGTCGGGCGCACCGGCGATCTTAGCTGCGTACGAGACGGTGACTGAGTCCACTATTCCCCGGAGAGATGCAGAGGCCTGGTCGCTCTGATCCATGAAGAGTTTTATGGTTGCATTGTCTCCACTCATGACAGTGGCGTTGAAACCTAGCGGTACGACAAGCAGTCTCTGTCCACGATTATGTAGCTGAGCGTCGTTCTTCACAAACGTCAGTGGGTCTGGCTGCTCAGCCGCGACCATGTGGAGGTTGAAAGCCCCGGTCTGGTTCAGTACGTTAACGTAGCCTTGTGAGAGTGGAGTTGGCACATTTCCACTTAGATCCTGGTTTTGTAGGTAGAGGTCGAACTTGGTGCTTCCGCTACCGAATATCGCTCCGAAGAGAACGATGAGGAGGAGTGGGAAGGCTATTGTCCAGAATATGTTGCTCTTGCTGCGGTACCAGCTCTTGAAATGTCCACTGATTATGGTGTAGATTCGACTTCTCACGCCTAGTTTCCTTCCTCCGAGACTCTGCGCCCGGTAAGGTTGAGAAAGACGTCGTCTAGTGTTGGACGTCTGACTTCTATTTCCTTGTCGTGCAGCGGGGTCTGTGCTAAGCTCATGAGGATGTTTGTGAGTTCGCCGTTGTTTAGTGGGATGGCAATGTCTCCCGCGTTTCTAAGCTCGGCCTTGGGTAATCCTAGTGGAAGTTGTCTGATTCCTTCCTGTCCAGCATCTCGAATGATGAGCGTCTTTTTCCCACCGTGAGTATCTATCAACTGGTCTGGTGTTCCTGATGCGATTATTTGTCCGCGGTCGATGATTGATACGATATCCGCCAAGTATTCTGCTTCGTCCATGTAATGGGTTGTCAGGAAGACTGTTTTTCCCTGGCCCTTTAGCCGCTCGATGACGCCCCAGACGTCTCGGCGAGCTCTGGGGTCGAGACCTGTCGTAGGTTCGTCGAGGAAGACGACATCAGGGTCGTTTACTAGAGAGACTGCAAGTCCAACTCTCTGTTTGAGACCGCCTGATAGTTTCTTGAACTGCTCGTCCCGTTTATCCTTCAGATCGACTAGCTCGATGAGCTTGTCTGCGTCCAGCTGGTGTTTGAACATCGCTCCGAAGTAGTTGATGTTTTCACGGACTGTGAGCCGGTCTATTGCGTTGAAGTCTTGGGGCAGGACCCCGATCCGTTTACGGATCTCGGCCTGGTCGGATCGTTTGCTTACGTCATAGCCTAAGACCCGTGCTTGTCCACCGGTCGGGTTTCGGAGACACTCGAGGATCTCCACTGTAGTGGTCTTTCCGGCGCCGTTGGGGCCGAGGAAGGCGAATACTTCACCCTTCGTAAGGTTGAACGATATGTCATTGACGGCCACATTGTCGCCGTATTTCTTGGAAAGATTGTCTACCTGTACCACCTTATCGGATTGTCCGAGCGGAGGCGCTGGTGGGTTGTCGCTCATTGGAGCGGGACTCCTACCGTGCGATTCTCAATAGGTTCGTAATAATTATCGTCGCCGCAATTTCTTCTGGCTTCGATTGAGTGTAAGTTTCCATCAAATTTCACCACGATTATCGTACTTATCGTGTTGTTGCTTTTAATGGTCGGGCACGCTCCATAGTTACATATTGTGATTACATCTCGCTGTGCCGGGAGACCTAATTCATTCGGATGAGTATCGTTCACCTGGGCACTTCCTACTCTATTGGTCTATTCCATTCGTCTGTTGGAAGAGGGTGGGAGAGATGAGTTAGTTTTGCGCTGACGTCCCAGAGTCTCTGAGCAATCTCCTCATCATAGGATTCGTCTGACGACTTCTTCACCTTCAGCTTCTCCAGATATTCTCCGTTGAGATCCTTTGCGTCAACTGAGGAGGCGAGATAGACAATGGTCTCCGCACCTTTCCCTGGACTTGCCATGAACAATTTCGGCAGTGCCGTAATGAAGCCTACTGGGCCGAAGGGTCTTGTCCAGATGTTGGTCGCAACCGTTCCTGGGTGGACAGAGTTGACTGTTACGCCGGTTCCTCGGAGCTTCTTGGAGAGTTCATGGGTGAAGAGGACGAGGGCAAGCTTGGATTGTCCGTAGGCCTTCCATCCACCGTACTCTTTCTCTAGGTTTAGATCGTCAAAGTTGATGTGCCCATTGTAGTGTCCCACGGATGACACGTTGATGATTCGACTGGGTGCGCTGGCCTTTAGCGTTGGCATTTGGAGGTTTGTCAAGAGGAAGGGCGCGAGATAGTTTGTAGCGAAGGTATTCTCGTAGCCATCCGCTGTGACCTTACGCCCCTGGTTGAACAGTCCGGCGTTGTTGATTAGGACGTGAAGTTTGGCGTATTTCTTCTGGAATTCTGCTGCGAGGAGCCGCACTGACTCTAAAGACGACAGGTCTGCAAGTAAGAGATCGACAGAGTCGTTCTGAGATTCTCTGATAATTTCGGATTTTGCAGCTTCACCCTTCTCCTTGTTTCTAGTAACCATGACCACCTTGGCGCCCATTTTCGCAATGGCCAGACTTGCTGCTTTTCCAATCCCCGAGTTAGCTCCAGTGATCATGACAACTTTGTCTTTCATGGCCGCAGTAGGCGGAGTGTTTTTGTTCCGCATGCTTTATCACGTAGGTAAACTGACTGATTAGTCATTATTTAAACGCGTCGGTCATTTTTAAATAGCCGCACTGTCATATGACCACTGAGCTGAATGCCTAAGGTAGTGCCTGAATACAAAGAGGAAGCGAAGAGCCGAATACTAGAGGCCGCTAACAAAGTCTTCGCAGAAAAAGGATACCACGAAGCGACGATGGACGACATTGCCAAGCGACTGGGCGTAAGCAAAGGGGCCATCTACTTGTACTTCTCAAGCAAAGAGGATCTTTTCGAGGCGTTGTGCAAGACAGCGCCTCAGGCGTTCAAAGAGATTCTGTACTCCTCATTTGGCAACGAGGTAAACCCGATTCAGAGCGCCACCGAATTCTTCGACAAGATGCTGAAGTTGTCAGCATCGAATCCGGGACTAAGCTTCGAGATTCTCTCCGAGGCGTCGCGTAACCCGACTTTGAAAAGAATTCTGAAGCAGAATCATGCCGAATATGAGGAAGTTCTGACTGGTTTCCTTGCAGAAGGCCAGAAGAGAAGGATTGTCGGGGATAAGTTGGACCTCCGTCCTCTCGCAAATTCCCTCATCGCTCTCTGGAACGGGCTCGAGACTCTCCTCGTCTCGGGATTGTCTGTTGACGAGGCGAGGCGTGCATGGTTGGAGGCTCTCAAAGCGATCTTCATGAATCAGCACATTCCTGATCACGATCCCTCGGTTCGGCCATCTCGACCTGTCTCGAAGGCTGGATAGGAAAACGCTCAAGTCCTAGCACAGTGCTTTGGCTGCGGAGGAAAGTAGAGAATCGTGTCAGTGAATGTTGGGAAGATACTTGGGATTCCGATAAGGATTCACTGGACCTTGTGGTTGGTCTTTCTCTTGATAGCTTGGTCGCTGGCGGATGGGTATTTGCCCGCCGTCTATCCAACATTTAGTGCCGCGACTGATTGGGCCATCGGAGCTGTCTCCGCCCTCCTTCTCTTCATCTCAGTCCTTCTACACGAACTATCTCATTCTTACATTGCGAAGAAAAATGGACTCCCGATTGCTAGAATCACTCTCTTCTTCTTTGGGGGCGTTTCAGAGATGAGCGAGGAACCGAAGGATCCAAGTCTCGAGGTCCGCATGGCGCTTGCAGGACCCTTGACGAGCTTCGCCATTGCTGGAGTCTTGGGCGCCTTCTGGTTTGTGAGCAGATTGGTTTCTGCTCCTGTTCCAATCATCGCTGTCCTCGGCTACAATGCCGTGATCAATGTGGCGTTGGGCGCGTTCAATCTTGTCCCTGCATTTCCTCTCGATGGGGGAAGAGTGTTGAGGGGGAGTCTCTGGGGTCGGTCTAAGAACCTGTTGAAGGCGACGCGGAACGCAACACGCGTTAGCGAGGCGCTGTCATTGATCATGATCGCCGCGGGTCTCTTGTTGGTGGTGGCGACTGCGGATATCTTCAACGGCTTGTGGATTATCTTCTTGGGCTGGTTTATCCGGTCCGGGGCCGAGACGAGCCTCAAGCAGACCGAGATGACTGAGGCGCTTCACGGGATCAGCGTCGGCGACATTATGACGAGGGATTTGCTGACAGTCTCGCCTGACATTAGCGTCCAGAAGCTCGTGACCGATTATTTCCTCATCCATCCTCATGGTGGCTATCCGGTCGTGAGGAACAATAAGCTTGAGGGAGTCGTTACGATGTCCTCTGTCAGATCAATTCCCGCGGAGAAACGGGAGATGGAGACCGTTGCGCAAGCGATGGTTCCCTACGAGCGAATAGTGACGATCGGCCCGAATGCCTCGGCGGCCGAAGCATTGCAGAAGATCGCGGAGAAGAATATTGGACGATTACTCGTAACTGATGGTGATAAGATTTTGGGAATGATTACTCGGGGAGACCTGATGAAGACTATCAGAACCCGGCAGGACCTTAGTCTTTAGCGGCAATCAGACGGACCATTGCAACAACTCCCCCACTCGTCGGGGGCGGGTGTTCAAAATGTTGAATTATAGATAGGTCTCTGGTCTGCTGTCTTTTGTGAGTGGGATGTTCGCTTTCCGAATTGCAAGAAGGGCGTTCGTGAAGCTCTTCGGCATCGCTGGCTTTCTGCTGGCGCTGATTGGAGGAGCGTTGATTGGCTACTCTGCGCTAACCGGCGGCGGATTATCGCCGATGTCTCTATTCCTTCGGCTGGTAGAGGGATTCTTGGGACTTTGGGCCATAATTGCTGGAGTAATCATCTACACAGGACCGATGAGGTTCGGGGGAATCCTAGCCGTTATTGGAGGAATCATACTCATCATCATAACCAGCTTCGCCACACCAGCAATACTCGTCTTCGTAGCCGGAATAATCGGACTAGTAGGAGCAGCGATCAAACCGCCTTGGTGGAAGTTCTGGAAACGGTGATCTGCTCAAAGTGGGTCAGACACACAAAGTCCCTTCACCTTGACTTCATTTCTTACGCTTTAACAGGGACTAGTAGTCTGAGTTCGGTCATGCTCTTGTAGAATTCGAGAATCGGCCTTGACCAGTCGATAACACTAGTGTTTTCTTTGATCATTCTCTCGAAAGTAGGCGCTATGAGGTGTTTCTTACTATTCCAATCTTCGATTTTCTCGTATGCGTACGGCCCTTTCGGAATGGTCCATTGCTGTAGACCGATAGTCTCGGGTCTAGGATCTTCCGCTGCCGTAGCGACACACGCTCGGTATTCGTCAGTATCGGGATTGAAGTATCCATAGAACTTGCGTCCCTTCAAGCTTGGAAGCTTCGACTCTAATTTATCGAAGGCCCTTGGCGCATTAGAAATGCCCTGAACGGACACATACATCAGCTCTGTCTCATCAAGCATCATCTTGGTTTCCATGTTAGCACTATGAGGCCGGGGCGATTATGAAGCTAGCCTTTGAATAATTCGAATATTCGACGGGGCGGGAGAACAGGAACCGATCTTTACGTGCCATGGGCGAGATACTTCTGGGGATTTTTGTCGAATGATGTCTTGCATGCGGCCGAACAGAAGTAGATTGTTTTTCCTCCGCGATTGGATGTGAACTTCGCTCTCTTCTCGTCCACAGTCATTCCACAAACTGGATCCTTCTGCAACTACTCACCTCCCTAAATTTTCGGGTTGAACCTTCGGAGCAAGAGTGAGTTGGATACTACTGTTACAGAGCTGATTGCCATCGCCGCCCCAGCAAGCAGGGGGAGCGTCTGATAAATTCCTGGTCCGAGAAATGGGACCAGTACGCCTGCGGCTATTGGAATGAGGGCCACATTGTAGACGAACGCCCAGAGAAGATTCTGCTTGATCTTTCTAACAGTAGCCTTGCTTAGCTCAAGAGCCTTGGGAACGTCAGTCATGTCATCTTTGATGAGTATTATGCCACCTGTCTCCTTCGCAACGTCTGTCCCGCTACCGATCGCTATTCCAACGTCGGCGGCTGCTAATGCAGGCGCGTCATTTATTCCGTCACCAACCATTGCAACCTTCCCGCTTTTCTGAAGCTTCCTCACAATTTCTTCTTTGTCGCCGGGACGCACGTTTGCGAATACGGTCTGGATGCCAAGTGTCTGTGCTATCGCCTTTGCAGTCCGTTCGTTATCCCCAGTGAGCATTACGACATCCAATCCCATTCTCTTCAATGCCTCGACGGTTGGCGCTGAGGATTCCTTCACCGTGTCAGCGAGTCCGATCATCGCAACTGGTTCCCGGTCTAACGCAAGCAGACTAACCGTTTTTCCTTGATCCTGAAGGTCCGCCATTTTTTCAGAATATGCCTCAACTGGAACTGAAAACTTGCTCATGAGTTCCAAGTTGCCCAGAAGAACCTCGTGTCCCTGAATGGTCGCCTTCACACCCAGACCTGGAAGAGCTTCAAAACGTGAGGGTTCCGAGAGTTCGATTCTCTTGTCCTGTGCTGCGTTCACTACGGCCGCTGCTAGGGGATGCTCGCTGCCCTTCTCCACTGCTCCCGCGTAGCTGAGTATCTGAATCTCGGTGAGTTTTGCAACCGGAAAAATGTCTGTAACAGACGGTTGCCCCTTTGTCAGGGTCCCGGTCTTGTCAAAGACTATCGTGTTGATCTTGCCAGCCTCCTCTAACTGGTCCCCTCCCTTGATCAGGATGCCGTTCTCAGCACCTTTCCCCGTTCCCACTAGCAAGGCGGCCGGAGTGGCGATTCCGAGCGCGCAAGGACAAGCGATGATTACGACGGAGACGAATGCGAGGAGGGAGAAGGTGAGTCCGATTCCCGCGACGAAGTACCAGAATAGGCCGGAAGCTGTCGCGATCAATATGACTGCTGGGACAAAGTATGCGGAGACTCTGTCTGCTAGGCGTTGGAGAGGGGCCTTTCCGACTTGAGCTTCTTCGACAAGCTTGGCGATTTGCGACAGGACAGTGTCCTGTCCAACCTTGGTCGCTTGAATCCTCAACAATCCTGTTTTGTTGACTGTGGCGCCTATCACTTCGTCGCCGACCCGCTTGTCACGTGGGAGGCTCTCTCCAGTGATCATGGATTCGTCGATTGCGGAGTTTCCCTCGACCACGCTTCCGTCGACCGGAACCTTCTCTCCCGGACGAATCAGTAGAATATCGCCAACCTTAACCTCCTCAACGGGGATGCTAATCTCGTTGCCGTTTCGTAGGACATGCGCCATCGTCGGCTGGAGGCTCAGTAATCTGTGAACCGCCTCCGACGCTCTACCTTTCGTGATATATTCGAGGAGATTACCTGTCTGTATCAGGGTGATTATGATGGCCGATGTTTCGAAGTAGGTGCCGCTGCCAGGAAAGAATCCTGGGACGAAGGTGGCAATTGTGCTGTAGACCCAGGCAGCGGTTGTTCCTAGGCCGATGAGAAGGTCCATGTTGCCAATCCTAGATCTCAACGCGTCGTAACTTCCCAGGTAGAACCGGTGGCCCACGACAAACTGTACGGGCAACGAGAGAGCAAACATTACGAGATTGTTGATCTGATGGTCCGGGATTATTGGAAGATATGTCAGAGCAGCAATCGGGATCGTGAATGCCGCGCCGAGTGCGACGAGCCGCTTTAGACGGGCCAGACTCTTCTCTGGCGCCTGGAACTGTGCAAGGCAGGTCTCGCTACAGAAGTAGTACGTGGTTCCATAACGTGTCGTCTGGAGAGCATGTTTGCCCTCCTCCACGATCATGCCACAAACGGGGTCTTTGGCCGTTGCTACTTCGCCTCCGTTAGTGCCTCGTCCTTGGGATGTATAGAGCCGTGCTTCTGAATATAGCCCAACCTAGCCCTTTCTCGGTACTCTACCACCTCAGTCCTGATCTTTCTGACTAGCGCTTGCCATAGGGGTTTCACATCGGGCCAGGGCTGGCCGAGATGATCCATAACCAGACCTGCTTTCCTAATCTTCTCTTCGTGGTGAGTGGTGAGATTACCCATCAATTTCGCAGCTGCTTTTCCATAAACAACAAGTCGAGAGGCTCGTTCAACTTCGTAGATTCGCCCGCCAATAGCGCTTGACAAATCCTCCAGTAGGGTTCTTTTCTTCAGAGTGATGGTTAATGCTGTGTCCGTATGACCATGATTGTCATAGAGCAGAATGCAACCCTCCGCCGCAACAATCCCCGACAGGTACGATCCAAAGATGGGGCTGTCTCTACAGAGCGGAATCCATCGAGGGACATGATCCGTCTTGACCAGGAACGGCTCAAAGCTTCGATCCAAGTAGACACTGATGATGTACTGGGGTTCTGTTAACTCTTCGTTTGTTGAGTTAGCTTCGGGGCATCGACTCCGGGGATTACCGTAGGCGTCGGGTTCCCCTTCACAGCTTCAACTGCCCCGCCTTGCGCCTCCATAACGGTGGGAGGCCGGGAACGTGCGAACCTCACCCGTCCCCGCCGAGCCAGGATAACCGCTGCTACCCTGTCCCGGTCCATTACGATTCTACATTTTCCACACCAGAGCTTACGTTCCAGTCTCTTGTCCGATTGGAGTCTCTCCCCGCATCTCGGACAAGTCATGCTGGATCCTCTGGTCTCACGCCTAGACAGTCGGATGACTGAGAGTCCTATCCATCTAGCTTTATACTCCAACTGTTGCTGGGCTTGATTGAAGCTCCACCCGTTCATCCTAGCTCGATACTTCCTACCCTGACCGTTACCCTTACGGTAGAGACAGCGTATGCCCCGGATATCTTCCGAGAACTATTGCTTCTCTCCGCTTGACTGCTAATTGTACAATTGTTTTTGTCGCATTGTGGAGGAGATGCCCAGTCCTAGCGGTTCTTCGCTGTCCATACTTTGACGCTATGATCCCCCTAGTCCTCACATCGTTTCGTTTGAGGGAGCCCACTATATGCACGGTAGTCCTGCCTATTCTGACAGTCTCCGAGAGGTCGTACCGAACCGTCTCTTCGTCGTTTCCAACTGTGAGATTGCGAAGATTACGGTCTACGCCGACGGTAGACGCGCACTCTACTGGGGCAACGTCGCGGGCGATGCATAGGCTCAGCCTGTTCTGGGTGAGGGTGAAAGAGCGAACCTTGACTCCCGGTTGAGAGATGACATCTGACGTGTGCTTGGTCAGGGATAGCCTGAGACGCTTCCTTCGTGATGGCGATCTCTAATCCTCCATTCTTGGCCTTGAAACCATAACAGGAGACGAGCTGTGCTCTGAAAGCATAGGGCTGTCTAGTCGGGAAGCCTCTCTTGATGCTCTTCTTCCTAGCCGCTAATATTCCTGCTGCCCGGGATATGGCGCAGAGCCTGTAGCAGCTGGGAGAATCATAATCAGCCAGCTGACTATAGGAGAGGAGTGAAAGCCTCCTCAGCGAAGACACGTCATTAACCAGGCCGATACGTATGGAATCGTTAATCATCCTCCTGAACACGTCCAAGAGGACGAGAACCTCTCGTGATGGAGCATAGTATTGCCAGACTGATTTGATAGCCAGCAGGATGAACAACGGGACCCGACGACCAGCCCATAAGATGGAGAGGTACCAACGATAAGTTAACAGAACCTGTTCTGAGTACGCTCTACGAGAAGGACTACACACTCTTCCGTAAGTCGTTCCAGGTAGTTGAAATGTTCAGATACAATGCGCGATTCGAATTCGGTGGCGCCTTTCGTAAGCATGTCGCGGTGTACTGGTTGGATTCGGTAGAGGATTGCTCCAATTGTAATGAATAGCCGGCTATTGCCGATCACTTAGGTGTATCCTGAGGCCTAGAACGTTCTCTGACCCTTTGCTCGATTTCGGACCTTCCGTGTCGATGATTTCTTCGCGCTCGGGATCTTCGCACGAATTTCCTCCCACTCTTTACGTCCGAGCAAATCATCTAGACCCTCGCTCAATGGTCTTCTACTCTCAATCGCCGACCTCATGACTTCAGACAGTTCAATAGAGTTCTGAATACTCTCAGAAATTGTAAGAATTTGTCCACAAGCAACACACTTCCAATTCGTGCCCACCTTTAACTGTTCATAATGGCCACATCTGGTCGTCGGTTTCCGGATTATCGATGGCACAATGGAATGACCTTTCCAACAGGCATATAGGTCGTCGATATCGGAAGCTAAACTGACCCGGCATGCCTAGGGTCGAGATCAACATGGTTGAAGGTGACCATTCTGTGATCCAGAAGCTTGACTTTATGAAGAAAACGACAGAAGCGGTTGTAAGAATCCTACACTGCCCTCCAGAAGATGTCCGCGTGACTATTCTAGAATACAAACGAGAGAACATGAGTCGAGCCGGCATCTCAGTCCTCGAGAGTGGTTAGCGAGATTTGCCTACAGTCAGAGTAGACCTGCTCGACTCGAAGATCACAGTAGTCCAGAAGAGAGAACTCGCGCACTCCTTGACGCAGGTAGTGTCCGAGACCCTGGGTTACCCGACGGATCGAGTGGTCATCATCTTTCGACGTACAGCGAAAGGCGACATTGCCCGCGGCGGAAAACTCGGAGAATGACAGTCCACGATGAGGTGCCCACTCGCGATAATTCTCCACAAGGAAAAACAAATTTGATGTTCAAACAAGTACCGGAATCAGAAGGCCTAGAGAGGCACCGTAGACACCGTGTGCAAGTAAGCTAACCGCTAATCCTCTTCTTGTCATTCGAAAGCCTCCTACAAGTTCGAAGAGCCTCCTTGTTAGAAAAGGAGAAATTATCCAAAGGACACCGCTGTACACAATGGCGTAAATCAGGATTGAGGACGACGGAATCGTTGTTCCCACCGAGTTAAGAAGAACACGAAAGGCGATCCCTAAAGCGGCTCCATGAAACACGTGCATTACAACCGACATTTTACTGTCCACTCTTCTCCGAGTAAATTTTTGGATAATCATTGAAACTATCACAGCATTAACTTGCCATTCGGCCACTCCTTCCGTCCCCCATTTTTTCCAGAAAGGGAGCTCAAGGATAGTCATGCAGGCGGCTGCCACAAGACCAGCGGTGGACGCCCAGAGAAGTTCAAGAACAGGCGACATCCTCTGGACCTAGCTCCTCCCCAAACGCATTCTAAACCAGTAGATTAGCAAAGATCCACGAGTCTACGTTCCCTAGCTTGGTAGTCTCCTACGTTTCATCCTAGATGCTCTGCACCGAACTGAGTTTTCAGAGACAAGAAATTTACCCTCAAACCGTGAGGATAGGGACGCTATGCGTATCTTGGTGTTCCTTCGAATACCACGATAAGTAGGAGTCGTAGTCATGCGGACGAACCTGATCTCAGGGTTCCAGATGTCGGTCAACTACTGGTTCGACCTTGTCCTCCAAGGGATGGGCGCGCCTATCCGGGACTGGGTCTACGACTTTTTGGACAAGAAGGGCATCAAGCGGGACGATATCCCGGCCAGGTTCGGGGATGTTGTGAAGATTCTGCATGAGAGGTTGGGGACGAGTGCGCGTGTGATTGCCTACCGGACGATGGTTGAGCTGTACAAGGAGTTCTCCTTGAGCGCGAACTTCGACTATGAGGATTCCATAGAGGACAGGTTCGTATTCCTCAAAGAGAGAGTGTTGGCGGATCGGCTGCATCCGACAAGAACGCCTAGTCTAAAACTCGCATTCTAAAGCCCCCATCGGGACACAATTATTGGTGGGAGTCGACCGGACAGCCAAGCAGGTTCGGGTCAGAGACCACCCTCACGTTGCGAGAAAAAAATTGTTGCCCCCACCTGCACCCCCTGGATACCGACCAGGTTCTCTGCCAATATCGTCCATTTCCCAATCTAACATTACTCCAACCCACTTCATCTGAAAGTCGGCAACATTTTCGAAGACAAGCGTCGATGGTGCTACCCAAAACTTCCAAAGCTTTGGATCAGATGTGTCCTATTTGAGAATGTAGTCGATGTCAAGCAGCAGTTCAACCCCGCTGAAATGTCCCTCCGATCCCGTTTCTTCGTCTCGGTCTACTTTCTCATAACGGGCTATTCCGTGCGGGCGAACATCATGCCAGCCCATTTTCTCGAAATCTGCGTCGGTCCAAATCCATTTCTCTACGCCGAGCTTCGTCCGTCCCATCTTTTCCCTTCTGACCACTCAAAATACGAGGGGGAAACTATGTTCTTAAAGTCAAGTTGTTCTCTCAAACTGTCACATAATGAGTGGAGACCCAAAAAGTCAAGTGTCTATTAACCAACCCTTTTTCGGATGGCTACTTGTCTTTTCTAAACACGATGTTGACATCGGCGACTGTTCTGTAGATGACCATCTTGGCATCTCTCCGCTCGGACTGCAATAGTTCCATCTTCTGCAAACGCCTGACTCGGTTCAGGAGCGCCTGCTGGCTTGAAAGCTTGAATTCTTTGTAGTCTTTGATTCGAAAGGGATGTTGTGCCATGTTCTGCAGCATACGTTTGTCACTTTCCGTAAGTGGCAGCTGGGAGAGCCTCTGTTCCGCCAGCTTCGTTAGAACTTTGAAGGCCAGGTCGGAAGGAATCATGTCCACGCTCGGAAGTTCGGCTACCACTTCGTAGACTATGTCTGTAAGTCGTTTGAATATGAAGCGGATTTCTCCTTGGGAGACCTCATAAAGCAAATCTATGAACCTACTTTCAAGGGGGAACCTTGCTTCCTTCCTTGCGGCGAACTTGTTGACCCGTACATGAATCGCTTCGTGGATTTTTTCGAGTGAAAGTGGGTTCAATAGTATTGGCTGGCCCGTTATGATTTCACTGACTCTCCGAGCCTGACCTTCTATGGTTGTGAAGGTGCCTACTTTGCCAATTAGGGTCCAGAGGATGTTAGGCCGCAGGAGAGCCACGTCTCTCGCTCTGTTGAGGAGTTCTACCAGTTCTTGGTCAAGGAGTCTGTCCAGATTGTTGATTACTACTATTCCAGCCCTATAGGAGAATTTCTCCTTGGCCCTCTCGATCCACTTATCCAATTTCTGGAGCGCCGTGTTGATTATTATTGTAGGTGCCTGCTCTATCGTCTCCTGCCTTTGAACGCCTCCACCGGTTCCCAGGATGGAAAGCTGGCCACCCCATCCACCCTTCACTGTGTTAGCGACAAGTTGCTTACCTTCTCTGAGAGACAAGTCCTTCATATTGGCGTCTCTCCCTTTCGCGAGTTCAAGTGAATAGACGAGGTTTGAGAGTGCTGACAGAACTAGGTTAGAAGGCTCCATATTTTCCCTGACTTCGATCGTTTGATGTGACGGGAGGAAACCTCGTTTGGAAAGATCATATTGAGCTGCATTGACGAAACTTGTCTTTCCGACCCCTATGTTGCCTTCGACAATGATGACACCATGATCATTAGAGGAGAGCGCAGCAAATTTCCGATTTTCTTGGTCCCGACCAACCATCAGTTCTCTATCTTGATGCGATACGCTTAACGGTCTGGGGTCGAGAGGATTTGATCTGAACCCGAAATGTTGCCAGACGCCCTGGTCCAGGCTAGTCATTATCAACGACCTCTAACAGTTCGCGATGTATAAACTACTATCAGTTTATAAACTAAATTCTGTGAGGGCCGGTTGATGATCGTCGAGGCCTTCAACAAAAACAGGCGGATAGCAAACTATCTCATTAAAGCTACAGAGCCTTGTGCGGTTTTATGGAAACGAAGCGAACAACTCCTGGTGAGTCTTAGGCTACTAAAGTCTCAGGTGGAACCGAATGGCATGGTATGGCTGAAGTAGGAGGTTGTCCGTTAGCCTGACATAGACTAGTCGTTTCTTGCTATGACCTCTTCCTTCCGGAAGCCTAACTCTGCTCTTTACCGTGCTACCAGTGTTATGCCGCTCCCCAAAAGTAGGGCAATTCAGGCTTGTTCTGCGCCTTTCAGGTTTAGAGCGGAACAGTTTTGTGTGATTGCTATCTCCGGAGAGCAGGGGCGGAGAAGATTACGCCTCGTTAATTCCCTCCTCGGAGCCGAGTCTCGCGTCGCGAGTCACAACTTTTTTTTCGTATTTTTGGCGGAGAAATTCTCTAGGTAACCTATTTTCTGGGCGAGTCTCACTATTCGGGGCTTGTAACGCGCCGGTCGGGCTTTGCAGGAAACGATAGTTAGTAGCAGGGAAAAATTCAGAAAACGGAGGGTCTTTGACAGGGTCCAGATCAGGGCTCATTCCGTGCCCCTTTCGCTGAGAGTAGCGATTTACCAAATTATCGGCGTATCATTTTCGGGCTTTCTATCCAGACAGGGTTTCGTCGGGCTCTGTCAATGCCGAGCTCTCCTCGGCCTTGTTCCAGTCCTTGGCGATCTTGACTAGCCGCAATAGATGTTCGTGGTCTTCAACGCTTAGAGACTTGCCAGAGTCTATCTCTGCCTTGATCCTCGCGAATATCGGGGCGGACTCTCCGAAGGGCACTTGAGACTTTTCCACTATCGAAAGGAGCTTCCTAGCCTCAGCCAACCCGGGTGAGATGGACTTGCTGGAGACTTCTGGCTGATTTGACCGGGTCTCTTTTCTCGCCATATTCTTCGCTCACCCGATTGTCTTGTGCAGAGTTTTGAGGGCTCATCGGTACATAAAGAAATCATTTGAGGTTGAAGCGAAAACTGTAAGCCTTTATCCTAGAGGTTTGAGGTGATGATTGATTCGCGATGGAAAAGGTGGAGAGGATGGGCGCGGGTCTTATGTGGAGAATAGTCGGGACTATAATCGCGTTTTCAGCATTCTTGATTGGGTCGCTGATCTACGTGGGGTTCTATGCTAGCAGCTTCGACTTGACTCAGAAGATCATTGTTGTGATTGTCGCCCTAATCCTTGCGTTTGCGGCAATAGCGATAATGTGGGTTACCTTTGCTGGACGCAGGGGATGGATGCGCGACCGATGGGGATCTTGAATTCTCGCTCACTTGAGTGATTATTCAGCGAATCGTGAGGATTCCATTTCCATTCTTGATGGATGTCTCCTATGGGAAGCTTTGTCTCGGGGTTTGGTCATGAGTCGCTTTATCTTCTCGCCTATTTTTTCGAAGACCTCCTCGATGGACCAGCCTTCTTCTTCGAAGTCGAACTGTTCTTTGGGAAGTCTGATGAATACTTGAACTTCATACCGCCTTCTCTCTTTCTCGAGAAGCGATGTCTTCACGATCGCTCTTGCCTCTAGAGTGTCTGGGTGAATGCGGCCAAAGGCCTGTAATGTTCTTCGAAATTTCAGCTCTGCCTTTCGAGATTCGATGTCATCCTTCTGGAGACCCAGTACCTGTACAGGCACGTCTACGAATTCTTGTCCAGCCATCTGATAGTCTCCCAATCACCTATCTGACTACTAGGACTGGACATTTTGCATGGGAGACTATTCCGCTGGAGACGCTTCCTAGAAGCATCTTCTTGAATCCCCCGAGCCCCCGAGTCCCAACTATGATCAGGTCAACGTTCTCCTTAGTAGCGTGATTGAGTATTGTCTCGACGACTGAGGAGACGGCTTCAGGGATCTCCGTCTTGACGTGGATGCCCTTTTTCTTGGCTTTTGACTCTGTCTCGCCCACAATTCCCATTGCAGCCTTCCTCGCATAAGCGTAGTAGGCGTCGATCTCGTGCTGTGAGGGAGCAGGAAGGCTCATTCCGGTGGGCGAGGCGATTGTGGAATGGTAATAGGAAGTAGGAGGGGTGATCGCGTGAAGAACGATAAGGTCCGTTTTGAGCTTCTCAGCCAATTCGAGTGCAGCCTGGGCTGCTCTCTGAGAACTCTCTGAACCATCCAGAGCCACTAGAAGCTTGTTGAACAAGGGTTTCGACATAGTGGAGGAGGATTCCGGCATGCGTTTTACGGTCTTTGTTTCCATTAGTCTCACGAATACTCAACTGTAGGCCTGTCGTAAGGTTTTCGCATGGCCGATAAGAGGTGTTGACGGAATCTCAAGTAACGGGCTTTGTAATTAGCCGGCCTGAATGTTCTCCAGAAAAGTGGCGGATGGTACGAAGAAGAGGTTCCCGGTAACTGCGCGGCTGAAATCTAGTAGTCGGTCGTAGTTGCCTACGGGCTTGCCTACGAACATATTCTGAAGCATCTGTTCGATGGTGCGAGGAGAGCGGCTGTAGCCGATGAAGTAGGTTCCGAACTCTCCTTGACCG
>MNHO01000065.1 GCA_001919285.1 archaeon 13_1_40CM_2_52_13 | reverse complement strand
GGTACTATTCGGAACTGCTGGATATTCTGAAGAAAGCCTACCCGTACCGCAACTTGACTGAAGAAGACGTTGCGGCAGTAACCAACTATATGCACTCACGATTCCCACGTCTAGGATGGGTCTCGGCGCAAGACAAAATGGTCATGCGACCCTCCAGGGTCAAGGACCTCTACCGATACTACTTCAACAAACTGTCAATGATTCCAGACGAGAAACAATACCTCGTCGTTGAGCAAGAGAGCGAAGCCGCTGTAGGCGTTCTTGACGAGGCTTTCGTAGCAGAGTACGGCCAGCCTGGAACCAAGTTCATCGTTCGTGGAACCCCATGGATGATGCAGAGCATCAGAGGAGACAAGATCTTCGTCCGCGGAATCTCCGACCCGACAGGAGCAATACCCAGCTGGATCGGCGAAGAGATACCAGTACCATTCCAGGTCGCTTCCGAAGTAGGAGAGTTGCGACGTTTCACAGAGGAGGATTATAGGAAAGGAAAGAGTCTCAAGGAGATCAGTCAAAAACTCGCTGAGAAGTATCCAGCTGACGAGAAAACGATTCGTCGTGCTCTCACAGAGACTTACGATCAATGCGAAGAAGGGTTACCAGTCCCAAGCGACAGGCTTCTCACAATCGAAGAATGGGACGATTTCATAATCATAAACTCACATCTCGGAACCCTCGTCAATAGAACCCTAGCACGTCTGGTCGGCCACTTGCTATCTGACGAAGCGGGAGTCAGCATTGGAATCCAACAAGACCCCTACAGAATAGTTCTACAGACAATGGGCACGATAGATGCAGAGGACGTACAGAAGATTCTGCAGAGGCTCGCTGGCAACGATGTGATGGATCTGGCAGTAGCTGCCTCCAAGAGAACAGGTCTCTTCAAGAGAAGACTCGTTCACGTAGCCCGAAGGTTTGGAGCCATTTCGAAATGGACCGACTTTAGCAGCATCACACTACGCCAGTTGGCTAAGAGCTTCGAAGGCACCGTCATCATGGACGAAGCCATCAGGGAAACCCAAGAAAAAGATATGGACGTGCCCCACACCCAAGAAATCTTGAAAGCCATCGCCGCAAAAGAGATCGCGGTCAAGACAGTCAAAGCCAGTGGCGAAGCAACGCCTATCGCCAGAATCGGGCTGGAGAGAATCAGCAGAAAAGCAGACATCATCCCAACAGAGAAGCTGAATCAGATTCTGGTCGGATCGGCCAAGGCTAGGATTCTAAACGAGGTCAAGACCCTCGTCTGCACCAATTGCTGGAAGTACATCGAAATGCGCCGGGTGAAAGAGATACCTCCTATCGTAAAGTGTCCCGAATGCGGATCCAAATTGGTGGCCGCCCTTGGAATTGCAGATGAAGATATGAGGAAGGTGATCGTGAAGAACGGCGCGAGACTCTCTGAAAGGGAGAAGGATCTAGTTTCCAAGGCCGAAGACACGGCCAAACTAGTCGACCAGTATGGTAGACTCGCAGTGTACGCACTCGCCGGACGCCGGGTCCAACCTGAAGCCGCAGGAGACATCCTTCGAAGACACCGTAAGCCGACCAACGACTTCTTCGAAGCAATAATGGAAGCTGAGCGAGAAGCGTTGAAAGAACGCTTCTGGTAGTCTTCATCATAATGCCGAACTCAGGAACGGCTGTCCGGTAGAACTCTTATCAGACAGACGTCCATTTCCCAGAGTCAACTTTGAAGCGAGACCTGTCCATCGAGACGAAGAGTCTGAGACGTCTCTTCAAAGGCATACCCGGCAAGGGAGACGTGGTAGCCCTCGATCAGGTCGATCTAGAGGTCCATGACGATGAAATATTCGGGCTTCTCGGTCCGAACGGTGCTGGAAAGACAACCCTCATCAAAATTCTGTGCACCCTTCTCTTACCTACGGAAGGACAAGCGCTAATCAAAGGAATGGATGTTGTAAAGCGAGCTTCCCAGATACGACGGATCATAAACCTCGTCTCCGGCGGCGAAACACCTGGCTACGGAATTCTAAGTGTCAAGGAGAACCTATGGTTCTTCTCGCAACTCTACGGCCTACCACGAGACTTCGCAAAAGACAGGATCTCAAAACTGGTCGACCAACTAGAACTCCAAGACTACCTCAATACTCGAATGAGCAAACTCTCGACTGGATACAAACAAAGACTCAACCTGGCTCGCGGTTTCGTGAACGACCCTGCAGTGTTGTTTCTCGATGAGCCTACCCTAGGCCTTGACGTTCTCTCCGCAAGACACCTCAGAACTCTAGTCAAGGACTGGATTCGGACTGGAGGAAAGACAGTGCTTCTGACAACGCATTACATGGCAGAAGCAGACCAGATGTGTGACCGAGTAGGAATCATTAATCGGGGCAAGGTTCTTGCCTGCGACACTCCGCAACGACTCAAGACGAAGGTTACTGGAGGAGCTACTTGGAAGATTGAGATAACCCCGAGTCTTTCGGAACTAGAATCCGTCAAGAGCATCCCGGGTGTCATTGGACTCTCAACTACTGACAACATCGAGACAGGCGTCACCACCCTCAAGCTAGTACTCGAAGAGGAGTCCATCATGTCAGATCTTCTAAGCAAGATCCGCGAGAACGGTTCCAAAGTCCTCAACTTGGGAAAATCCGAGCCCACTCTAGAGGACGTCTACATCAGTCTAGTCGGAACTGGCATGGAATGATGTTACCCAAAGCGACGCCCCGAGAGGAACTGCTCACCAATCTGCGCGCGGCATACGCGCGAATGTGGGTCCGTCTCAGGGGGAGCAACCGGGAGGTCACGGGGCTAGTCGCGGAGATTGGGCTACCAATACTGACTATCGGTGCGTACGTGATTCTCTACCGCGCGATCGGGCTCCCCCCGACAGCCGGAGCGGCTGTGATCATAGGAGGGGCAATGATCGCTTTCTGGACAAATGTCCTATGGAACATGTCCTCCCAATGGTTCTGGGAGAGAGAATCAGGTAACTTGGAGATGTATCTAGTCGCGCCTGTCAGCAGAATGTCTGTCCTCCTGGGAATGGCGATGGGGGGCAGTGTGAACACTTCAATCCGAGCGCTTGGCATTGTTCTCCTCGGAATATTTGTCTTCCAGGTGCCATTCCAGCTCGCGGACCCACTCTCCGTAGGCTTAGTATTCGTCTTGACACTTGTCGCTCTTTACACGATGGGGATGCTGTTTGCTTCGATCTTCATGCTCTATGGACGAGAAGCCTGGAACACTGCTAGTCTGCTTCAAGAACCAGTCTACTTCCTTTCAGGGGCTTATTTTCCGAGAATCTATGCTCCAGTCGTCCCGTTCGCCCTACAAGCAGCAGGTTCGCTGATTCCGATGACGATCGGACTGGACGCCATCCGCAGACTGGCAATTAACGGTGAAGGCGTCGCAGCAGTATGGCCACACATCCTAGCACTCATCGCCTGCACTCTGATTCTCTTCCCGCTAGCACGACGCGCGCTGAACTACATGGAATCCCTAGGCAAGAAGGAAGGGAGGCTCACCTTGCGATGGCAGTAGCAGACTTCGTCAAGTCGGCAGGAGAATCGTTCAGAGTCGGCTGGAAGATAGAGAGCAACTGGACAGACCCCGTCTTATTTGCCACCTACCAAGTAATTCGGCCTCTAGCGTCGCTACTGATTGTAGCGTTCATCGTGATAATCGGAGCATCAGTCGGCGCATCAGCAAACTCGGCTTTCTACAGCCAGTACTTGGCATGGCTCATCGTTGGCAACGCGTTCTACGCGTTTGTCCTGCAGATAATGCTAGGAATGGCAATACTCGTCCACGTTGACCGTACGAGATACGAGGTCCTGAAGAACATCTACATCTCACCCGGAACTCTACACCCGTACGTGATTGGAAGAGGACTGGTCTCAGTCGTAAACGGAGCAGTCTCAGTAATACTGACGCTCCTGTTCAGCGTCGCGATCTTCAACGGCCTACTTCACATGAACATTCCACTGAACCTACTAGGCGTGAATCTTCTGATGCTCTTTCCTGGTGTGATTCTCGGAATTATCAGCCTGCTCGCCATCGGCTACATGCTCTGCGCCGTAAACATCGTCTCCAACCGAATGGAATTCATCCTCGGCGATTCCGTCTCAGGCATCTTCTTCCTGCTCGGGGGAGTCATCTTCCCCATCGCCCTACTGCCCAGCTACGTTCAGCCCATTTCGAATGTGCTTCCGATAACATTCTTGCTCAATACTGTTCGAGAGAGCTTCGGTCTGTTGCCGACTGGCGACTACATGACAGATCTGGCGTATTTGGCCCTGACGACACTTGTCACCTTAATCGTTGGAATTGCAGTATTCAGGCTCGCCGAGCAGAGGGCGAAGAAACTCGGACTCTTTGACCGGAAATCGGAATACTGATTCTAGAGCTGTAACATCTTCAACGTGGACTCGAAGGCATCATTGGTCCTCCCTGACTTGTACAGTCTGAGATACTTCACAAGTTCGTCTCGATCCACCGGGCCCAGAATTCTTATTACCTTTGTTGAGAATCGGCCCGAAAGTAGGATGTATTGCGCGAGAGATGTGAAGTTGTTGACTCGACGCGTTAGACTCGCACTCTCATAATCTAGAATCCAGGGATGATCTTCTTTGGAAACGAGCACGTTCTTGTGTGCTCGACTGAGTTCTCCATGGTCCAATCCGTAAGCGTCGAGTCGAACGCATTGCTGTAACAAAGCCTTGACCGTCGCCCTGACTCGGGCCTTCCTACCTCGACCCTTCAAGCTTGAAAGCCATAGGGGAAGTCGTTGCCCATCTAAGAACTGCATCTCCAAAACATCCTCAGATGAACCCAAACATTCCGGCCCAATGCCAGCCTTGTTAGCGGCCTTCATCATCGCTGCTTCGTGAATCATGCTTCTTCGTCGAGAATCGACTCTCCGAATCTTCACTGCAACTCGCACCCCATCAGCGATCCCCGCGACGACCAACCCCACTACGCCCTTACCCAAGAGCGATAGTTTTCCGATTCTCAGTGGTCCCTCAAACTTCAGACCCTCAATTCCAAGACTCTTCAGCTGTCGAATCCTAGACTCAACAGGTTCATCGCTTGGTTTCGGATATGCGAGAATTTCTCTGTAGGGCTTCTTGACCAGATCCTCAACTGGGACTAGGCTAGACTTGTCTTCAGCCATGAGGGCTTCGCCTCCAAGAATTCCCAGAGAGTTTTGTCAAATCCGTTCCTGCCGATCAGAGACAGGACCTCTAGGTTTTGGAGAACTTTAACGCTCTTCCGAAACGACCCGCCCAACGGCCTCGCCATGGTTAGCCCGTAGGCTTCCTCTCGTACCGCGGCTGTGACAAGCTCCCCAATTGTGGCTATTTTGCGTCTCTTCTCAACCATCCATCTATCCCTTTCAATCCAAGGTCCTCGAACAGTATCGCGAGCCTTCGAATGCTTCTCGAGGAAGGTTGTGCTGTCGACTCCTTTTGACACGGGAGGACCTTGCTGCACTTTCACGGCCGGGAGCTTGGTCTGATCAGACTCGACCAAGATGGCGCTCTCCTGCTGCTCATCGCTCCAAAGCGTAGAACGATAGGCGTGAAACCCTTCTCGTGCCATCATTTCTAGGAGACTTCTCTCCAGCTTCATCAGCTGACCCCATAAAACATCTGGGACCAAGACAGGGTGTTTGAACAGAACTGCGGACACCTCGCGTCCCGTGACATCGATTTGTTTCGCAAATTGAGACCTATTCTTGGACTTGAAATTCGGAGGAAAGAAATACCACAATCCAGGGTTTCGCAGAAATTCACGTCCAGCTGCCACGAAATTCCATAGTTTGTCGGGTCTTAGGGCGGCAGCTAGGTTTCGATGAGGGTCTACCGGGTCAATAACCACTAGATCGACGTTCGAATCTCGATCCTTTGGATCGACCGGGTCTGCCCCTTTCTCCATCTCGAGCAGTGTGCCTTTGGTCCAAGACGAGGCTTGTCTTAGAGTTTCCGTGAACGAACGATAGTATAGAGCCAGAGTGTCGATGAGCATACCACTGAATCCTCCAATCCTAATTTCCGCTCCGTAGGTCCCGATTCCTTTCGCGAATTTCCTCAGCAGACGAGCCTCAAGACGCAGCTCGGGTGTGAGATGCGTCTGCATGAATTCCGTGTGATAAGGGGTTCTATCAGTTGCACTCCTCCACTCTCCTTTCTTCACTTCATAGCAGGGGACGATGTTCACGCGAATTCCGTCGACGTGAAACTCCAGAAAGGGATGCTCGGCGTATCGCTCGATAACTCGATACTGTGATAGACCTTGTCGGATGGTTGGGAGAACCTTCTTCACCCACTCCCCCCTTTCCATCGTGGGAGAAAACCGAGCAAAGACGTCCAGATCAGCTTCACCGCTAATCCAAGTATCTCTCGCGAAAGACCCCTGGAGAGTGACTTTAGCCGGAATCTGGGAACTTGCGAGAATCCCTTCAACCTTACCTCGAATAACTTGCGACAACCGGACCATTTTCTCTCGCTCCCGGTCCCTTGGGACGATTTTCTCGGCAACTCGTTGCAAGATTTTCTCGGGCGACGACGGCAAGCTGATGCAGCTCAGAACATGATCGTATTTGAAATGAGCAAGTGTACTTCGCTATTTGTGGGCAGGAGCCTCAAAGAGAGTCGAATACTTTGGTCCGGACGGCGAAAGTATGCTTTGTTTGAGTCTGATATTTTCCACTGTAAAATTTCCGAAGCTCTCGTCAGTCAGATGACCCAGGAAGGCAGCGATCTCGTCCCTCTTTCGCCCTGACTTGACTCGAGCAACCGTGATGTGGGGACTGAAGGCTCGAGTCTCACGGCTGAAACCGAGTTGGTGAAGAAGCTTCTCAGTCTGCTCAAAAATGAGCTCAACTTGACTCCAGCCGTCGCCAATTCCTACCCAGATGACATTCATCCTCTTGAGGTTTGGAAACGCTCCAGCCCCCTTGATCTCGAGAGAGAATGGGGGAAACGTCACCTTCGCAAGAGCCGACGTCACTTCCTCAAGTTTGCTAGCGCTGACAATTCCCAGGAATTTCAGAGTCAGGTGGATGTTTTCTCGTTCGACGCGTTTCAGATCTCCGCCTAAGGATAAGAGGGATGCCATAATGGATTCGACTTGAGAAAGAATTTTTTCATCGTCAAGATCGATCGAGATGAAACTGCGAATCTGACCGCTTGACAACGCTGCTGAGTCAGCCATCCTCTCTCGTTTAAGAGCTACTAGCTGAACTCATCTTCCTTGTAGTTGAAACTCGTTTATCCTTAGACATCGCCTGTCAACGCTTGGAAGAGATTTCCAAAGCGGATATCCTATGCTACCCGCAAAGCACGACGGAGCCGAGGGCATCTTTACTCTCGGCGAGCTAAAGCCATCAACACGCTTTCCCCGGCGGCAGAAGACTCTAAGGCTCCTAATGGTCTCCAGAGCCTGCTGAACCTATGGCGTACAGACTGCCATCATTGCTCTCGACGTAAATAGTGCCGTCTGAACCTATCGCCGGAGAAGAAGAGCTGAAGAACGAGAAGTTTCCATTCAACGTCCATTTGATGGTTCCATCCGGGTTGACAGCATAGAGATTGCCGTCTTCACCCGTCACATATACAACGCCATCTGCACCAATCGAGGCTGACGAACTGATACTTTTCTTCAAATTCCAACTTAGAACCCCATCAGGTTGTATGGCGAAGAGTCCGCCCTTCCCGTCGAAACCTATGCCGCTCCCGACATAGACTGTCCCATCCGGTCCTATTGATGGAGAGGAGCAGCACGCTCCGGTGAGATTCCACTTCGTGCTTCCGTCAGGATTGATAGCATAGAAAGTATCCGTGTAGCCACTTGCATCAAGGATTGTCCCATCGTCAGCTACAGTGGGGTCAACCGGGCATAGACAGTCATTATTGACCCATCTCATTGTTCCGTTCGGATATACGGCTTCGAGCTCGGGATCATCGACTCCAATGTAGATGGTTCCATCGAATCCAACGGCAGGCGAATCGTACGTACCGCCCCCACTATTTGTTGTAAGGTTCCAGTTCACGTAGCCGTGCGGGTTTATGGAGAATATGTATTGATCAGCTCCCACATAGATGGTTCCATCACTCCAAACGGTCGGGCTCGTAGTGGATCCCAAGAAAGGGATCCTAATTTTCCATTCTAATGTCCCATGTGGGTTTATGGCGTAGAGGTAACCATCCATACTTCCAACGTAAATCGTGCCCCGAGAGCCCACAGCAGGAGAAGATTCGATGCGTCCTCCGGTTGAGAACTTCCACTTCAAAGCCCCATCCCGGTTGAGAGCGTACAGATTCCCATCAACGCTTCCGATGTAGATCGTTCCAGAGGCAATTGCTGGAGAAGAGATAACTGGCCCCAAAGTCGTGAACTTCCATTTCAGAATCGGAGTGGACGGTCCCACAAAAGATGAGAGACCTGTATGCTGAGGATTCTGGTGAAACATAGGCCACGGTCTTGCGTGAGAAGACATTGAAGACTGAACTGGTTGTACGAGGAAGAGGGATAGAATGATGAAGAATGGAACTGCCAGACCCAACGAGACCAGTAATCGAAAAACTCCGCCAACCTTTATTCTTTCCTAAATCCCAAGTTCATACAAGCAGCGCAACAGCGAGACCCATTTCACCCCGCTGGTCAAGTCACGCTCAGAGGCATGCCATCATTTACGCCGAACCCAGATTCTATGACACGCACAAATCAATTCGATTAAGAGCTATAACTGCCGCGTTTGTCAACCGCCCGAGAAACATCTTTGCAATCGGCGAAACCAAGGAGGACAGTATTGGTTATCGTTGGAATGCCGGGGGCTGGAAAGAGCCTCGCTTCAAGTGTGATGAAGGCGCGGGGAATCCCAGTCTTCGTCTCTGGCGACATCATCAGGGAAGAGGCACGGAGGAGGAAGCTGAGGTTCACGCGGAAGAATCTCGGAGAGCTCATGCTGAAGATTCGAAAGGAGGAGGGTATGGGGGCTGTTGCAAAAAGACTGGTTCCACTTGTTGAGAAGGCAAGTGGAGAATTCGTCGTGTACGAGGGTGCGAGAAGCGTTGAAGAGGTCGATCAACTTCGTCGGAAATTTCGCGTTGTCACAATCGCTATCCACGCTTCTCGCGAGGCGCGATTCCGGAGGCTTCGGCGAAGGGGACGGTCGGATAGGCCGAGAGGATGGGCTGACTTTGCAGAACGAGATAATCGCGAACTCGGGGTTGGGATTGCGAAACTTATTGCGTTGGCAGATCGGACAGTAGAGAATGAAGACACCAAGGATGATCTCAAGAGGAGAACTAGACGAGTACTCCAAGTAGTCCTCAAGCAGAAAAAATCCTAGTAGTCGCCGAAGCCGAGATCAAGCCAACTGAAAATCCCGAGAAAGTCAAGAAAGCCATAACCACCCTATTCTCGGGCGACATAGTAACCGAAGGCGAAGAAAACGACTACGGCCTAGCTAGACTTCACGGAACTACACGAGAGTCACTGGAGAAATTCAGGATGATCTTGCAAAGAGATAGAATACGTGCAGCTGCACGATCCCAACTCTTCAAGGGCAAAGAAGAAAACAGAATAGTCGTATTTCTGAACAAGCAAGTGGCTTACGTCGGGCACGTATCCTTCTCAGCTCCAGAAGGAGAATCACCCTTGGGACCCATAAGACTGGAAATACAGACAGCAGACCCCGTTGCGATCATCGACTGGCTGACCGGGGGACCCATGCGACGGCAAGAGACCTGAAGCGCATTCTCACCACTAACACTCTAGATGAGTCGAGAGTCAGCTCTGATCCATTCAAACAGTTCAGGAAGTGGTTGCTGGAATCTGCCGGCAGACGTGCAGTTCTGCCCGAAACCATGACGATCGCGACAGCGACTAGATCAGGGCGTCCGTCAGTCCGCACACTTCTGCTCAGAGAATTCGACTATTCCGGATTCGTGTTCTACACCGACTACTCCGGGAGAAAGGGCAAGGAACTAGCAGAAAACCCTCAGGCGGCACTAGTCTTCTACTGGCCACGGATGGGCCGACAGGTTCGAGTAGAAGGACGAGTCTTCAAGGTATCCTCCAAGGAATCTGACAATTACTTCAGCAGTCGTCCGCGCGACAGTCAGCTGTCGGCATGGGCGTCTCAACAGAGCCGCGTTGTACGTAACCGAGGGTTTCTGGAGGAACGAGTCAAACGGTTTGGAGAGAAATATCCGAGTAAAATCCCACGCCCTCCATACTGGGGAGGCTACCGGCTTGAACCGAGCGTCTTCGAGTTTTGGGAGGAACGGCCTGGGAGGCTTCATGATCGATTGCGTTATAGACACTCGAAGGGAGGATGGATTATAGAGCGACTCGCTCCCTAGTCAAGTTGGTTTGCGAGTCCGTGTGGATCAGAACATCTACTTGAGCGGTTTCAATGACAGGGTCTGGAAGTCCTTCGGTACAAGGGTCTGTTTGAAGATTTTCCGAGCCTCCTTCAAAAGGACAGAATCGTCTCTTGTCACAGCGCTGATGTGGACAACTGCGAGACGTTTCACCTTTGCCGCCTTGGCTAGCTGCGCGGCTTCGCGAGCAGTAGAGTGGTAATATTCTTGTGCCTTTGGACGCCTCTCCTCCGCAAAACCGCCGTCGTGCATTAGCAGGTCAGCACTCTTCGCTAGTCTCTTCACCGACTCCGCGGGTCGCGTATCTATTGCGTAAACGATCTTCAATCCAGGCCGCGGCGACTCAACAACATCGCTCGGACGAATCTCCTTCCCTTCAACCTTCACCGTGTTTCCGTGTTGTAGTTCGCCCCAGAGTGGGCCCTCTGGCACTCCTAGTCGCTTTGCTTTTTCGGGGTGGAAGCGTCCAGGACGCACTTTCTCTTCGATAGAGTAAGCGAGACAAGGAATGTCATGTTTCGCGAGGGTTGTCATAATGACATACTCGCCTCTGTCAATCTCGTCTCCGGGGCTCAGTTCCTTAGGTCTGACTTGGAAGTTGGCCGGATACCCCAATGGCTTGTAGATCAGGTTCAGGAATTTCATCAAACCCTTGGGTCCGCAAAGATCCAATGGCTTGTCCCTCGCCAGAGATGACATCGTCTGTAAAAGACCGGGCAGTCCTAGGATATGATCGCCGTGAAGATGCGAGATGAGGATTATTGTGGGTCTGTTGAACCCGAGCCCTGCATGCATCATCTGTCTCTGGGTCCCTTCACCGCAGTCGAGTAGAATGAGTTCTCCATCCCTACGGAGAGCTACGCTTGGCAATCCTCTCTCCTTCGTAGGCAGGCTCCCTCCGGTCCCAAGGAAGACCACATCGATTCCTCCTGACATCAGTAAGCCTCCAACACTAGGATCTCACGAGTTAAGCTTCGGTGCACGTAGACCTCGTGCCTATCCATGACTCGAAATCCAGAGGCTTCAGCAATGTCGGGTGTCTTCGTACCAACAGGGGATGCGATAACAGCCCTGCGCCCTTTTGGTAGAATGGAATGCGCGTTGGGGAGAAAATCCTTGAGAATGTTCCGTGTCGTAGACTTTAGCGTAGATGCGCCGGTGCCATATGGAGGGTCTGTTGCAATAGCATCGACATTCCTAATCGGGAGGTAGCGAGCATCGCCTCTGACGAGGCCTAGCGGGTCCATTCCGAAATGCTTGAGGTTCCTCCTAGATCCTCTAGTCATTCGTCTGAGGGCATCAACGCCCATGACTTGACAGCCCAAGAGACCTGCCTCTAGGAGAATGCCGCCGACCCCGCAGAATGGGTCCAAGAAGGTTGACCCAGTAACCGCTTGAGACAGGTTCACCATGGAACGCGCGAGCTTGGGCACCATTGTGCTCGGATGAAAGGAAGGTCTCATTCTTGGCCTCCGATCGGCTACGAACACGTCGGGCCGCCGATGGGCAATGAGGCCTAAGTGAAAGTAGGGTCCAGCTAGGAGGCCTCGAAACTGGCGCTGAGGATTTTCCAGGTCTACTCTGGCGTTGGTGACCTTGCCCATGAGCCATCCGAGGTGTCCTTCTAGCTTGACCCTTGACATTTCCTTAGAAACCCCTCCAAAACGGAGAACTCGAACGCTGAAACTCTCATCTGTCTGAAGGTAACGGGGGAGATCGGATGATTTCACGGCATCATCGATTTCTGGCACCGTGGGACCTGAATGAACAATTTCTTCGCCAACCTCATCCATGAAAGCGCCACGCCCTGCGATAGTTTTCACCGCGCCAATATCCGCGTCAATCTCAACAAGCTTGAAGAATGATCCTGCAATCTTGAACGGGATCCGATTCGCGTCAAGAATCGCACTCATCTCTGCGAGTGGAAGCGTTGGATGCTCACCCGACAAAACCACAAAGACTCTTGTCGGGTCATTCATGTCGAACGGCGAGAGTGAACAAGTATATACGGAACCGCCCAGCGGGTTCCGTTTCTAATCAGGGAAGGGTGGGATGAAGCGGTCCAAGGGTATACGAAACAGGAACAGGACCCTTCTTCGCAGAAAGCCCAGGGACAAGGGGAAGAATCCTCTGGGAAGGCTTCTGATTCCTTACGCTCCTGGACAGATGGTCACGATCTCAATCAACCCGTCAGTACAGAAAGGAATGCCCCACCGGAGATATCACGGCCGTGTAGGCATGATAGCCGAGAAGCGTGGAAGAGCCTATGTCATTGAAGTAGCCGCAGGCAAATTCCCACGACTCATAATCGCAAGACCCGAGCATATCCATCCAATGAAGGAGACAAACTAATGGCAAGGAAAATCGTCGAAGAGAAAGTCATCACCAACTCCGAAGCAAAAGCTGTTCTGGAGAAGGTCAAGGAGGAGGAACTGGGCGAGTTTCAACGCCGGACCCTCGACTTCACCCGCAGGTTCACTAAGTTGCCTGCAGACCGTGCCTCCAAGCTAGTCGAAGAGTTGTCTTCGAAGCTGCAGCTCGACAGAAATGACGCGATTCAAATAGTTAACACGTTACCTCAGAGCGTCGAGGAACTGAGAGCTGTCCTAACCGTAAAGGGTCGTTTCGTAAGCACTGAACAGCTGAACGGAATTCTCGAGATAATGAAGCGGTACACGTAGTCGGCTACCGAAATCAAATTAAGCAGAACCCCTGCCATTTTGAATGACTAGAGTTGGCTCTCCGCTCCCCCAGACGTCACGCGTATGGAATCGAGAGACTAGTTTGTAGAATCTTCTAACAAGGAGCACGGAGAAGGGTCATTCTTGGCAATACACGAAGATGAGTACATACAGAGAAGACATGTCTACGAAGAATACGCCTACGTCCTAGACTATCTTCCCTACGGGAGATCCTCTGACAAATCACGGCACCTGGTAGTCCCAACCGTCCAGATAATGGGCGAACAATTCTTCACCCTGCTTGAAGCAGAACTGAAAGTAGGGGCAACGGTTGTTGTTGAGGAGCGCATTTACATCGGGAGAGATCGAAGGGAGAAAGTTGACAGGATCATCAGCAGAATAAACTACGACCAGCTAACTGCAAACGCAAAGGCCGAGGTCGTCCCGCTAATCGACGGGCTCGTAAAGAAGCAGGAGAAGCGCTTTGTCGATTTCTTCAACAACTCGCAACCAGTAACTCCGAGAATGCATTCACTAGAGCTGCTTCCCGGTATCGGAAAGAAGTCAATGTGGACCATAATCAACGCGAGAGAGAAGAAACCGTTCACTAGCCACAAGGAGATCCAAGACCGAACAGGTCTAACGGATGTCCAGAAGATCATAGCCAAACGCATTCTTGAAGAGCTAAGCAGCGAAACCAAGTACCGCCTGTTCACAAGGACAGTATGATATTGTGGGACCCGCCAATTCCCACCGACCTTCGAAGAGACTAGGACAGAATTTTCTCCTCGATCAAAGCGTCGCGTCTGAAATCGTTTCGAGCATCCAGCCATCTGAAACGGATACGGTTCTCGAACCTGGACCTGGACACGGTACACTTACGCAGTTATTGCGGGAGAAAGCCGGAAAAGTCATAGCGGTCGAAAAAGACCCCGTTCTTGTACGGGAATTAAGGGAGACCTTCAAGGATCATTCAAACGTCGTCATAGTTGAAGGAGACATTCTGAAAATCAGCCCCTTGCCTGATTTCAACAAGATTGTGAGCACTCCCCCGTACTATCTCTCTTCGAAGCTTGCCCTTTTCTTGTCCAAGTCCAAGTTTGACGTTGCAGGCATTGTCTTTCAGAAGGAATTTGGAGAGCGACTTCTCGCAGAACCAGGGACAAAAGAGTACGGAAGGCTAACCGTCTCTGTTCGAAGAAGACTAAACGTTGAGAAGATCAGAGAAATCCTTCGAACATCCTTTCGACCGAGACCTAAAGTTGACTCAATCCTGTTGAGGCTCACCTTTCAGGAGACTTTGAGAAAACTGAACGAGCCGTTGTTCGAAGAGATAGTCAGAGGAGTCTTCACTCAACGGCGAAGAGTGCTCCGCGGAGCGTTGCTTCACTTTCTAACGAAGAAGCTGGGACGAGAAGTCGGAAGGAGGATATTGAGTGAAATTGCTCTACCGGATGTGAGGGTCTACCAGCTTTCGATAGGTCAACTCGAGGACCTCAGCATCCAGCTTGCTCCTAGATTAGCGGGTGAAATCACTTCAAAAGAGCAGCATAACGACCGGGCCAACGGCAATGATATATGACAGCGAGGGAGAACGGCTGGTAAGTGGTACCGTATGCCTATAACCGACGCGATGAAGAAGCAGCTCGCTCAGAAGCACAGGCTGTTCTTCAAGATATGTCGGACATGTGGGTCTAGAAACTCTCCCAACGCATATAGGTGCAGGCGTTGCCGTGGGGACAATCTTCGCTGGAAGAAACGAGAACTCGGCGCCAAGTAGACCGTTTAGACTAGTGTTGAACCAGAGCAGCCTTCTGTTGTTGTAGCAGTCTCGGCAACTCTGAAGGAACTTCGGCAACAAGGACTCCTACCTCGCTGAACCTCTTCATCTTCGCATCGGCAGTACCCTCAGTCCCAGTTATGATTGCACCGGCGTGTCCCATTCTTTTT
>MNHO01000046.1 GCA_001919285.1 archaeon 13_1_40CM_2_52_13 | reverse complement strand
CATAGAGTCCTCCTTTCTGCATCGCACACAGGTGGCCGTTCTTGTCTATCGTCACCGTTAACCTCGCGCTCATCACCTGTTCCTCTTCTAGCGATGGATCTACAACGATTGTCTTGTCGATCTTCGCGAATGTTACTGCGACTGGGTGATTGTTAAGTGGGAGTTGATGTTGGCCGCCCTTTGCGATCACTTCATCGCCCTTCATTTCCATCTTGGCGACCTTTGAATTGGCAAGTGCCGCTAGGGCGGCCATGGACGCTGCATCGATTAGATTGCCATCGTGATCGAGCACGTAAACGTCAACATAGACGACTTGGACCTTCTTTCCTTTCTGGATTACCAACGATTTGAGATCGACAGCCTTCGACTCTCGTATCCCCCTGTCAACGACCCTGGAGAGTTCAATCGCCGCTTCGCTTGGCGGCCCCATCTCGAAGGATGGCGACGCGAGCGGGACTAGTTCCACGTTCACCGTCAGGACCCCCTCTTCTGGAGTGTCTGGGAAGGGTTCACCGGTCTCAACCTTTATGCCCGCCAGAACCTTCGACTTGCCTAGGAAAACTTGAGCGGAACCGTTTGCTTTTTCGATGAGCCCTACCTGGATCTGGATTGGTCTGTAGCTCTCTAGCCCTCTCTCGTCAATCCGTTTGCCCTTCGTAACCAGATCCACCACGGTCTTCTGTTCCAGTTTGGCCACTGGTGGAAGTTGGGGAGTTGCTGACACTATGCGACTATCTCCGGTTCCTCTCTTTCCTCAACCGCATCTTTGATGGTCGCGTATTTCTTCTTGAGAGTCTCTCTCTGCATACTGTGTATTGTCTTGCAAGCTTCCATGGCCATAGACAGCCCCTGCTCAAACTCCGCGGTAGTGAGATTGCCGTCCATTTGTAGGAGCGTCACCAGCCCCATGTTGGGTACGAGGGCGACTGGGAGATCTGCGTCTCCGTATTTGTCTTCCGCGTCCGACAAATCAAGCGCCATCTTTCCCTGAATCTTTCCTACTGCACAAGCCGCGACCAATTCCTTCATCGGGATTCCTGCATCAGCAAGCGCGAGCGAAGCCGCTGTGATCCCGGCGCAGCGCGATCCGCCGTCAGACTGGAGCACTTCTATGAAAACATCTATCGTAGTTCGAGGGTACAGGTCGGTTAGGACGACTGGTTCGAGGGATTCTCGGATGACCTTGGAGAGTTCCATCTCGCGTCTAGACGGCGCGGGCGACTTTCTCTCGTCAACCGAGAATGGCGCCATGTGGTACCTGCATCTAATCACTGCTCTTTCTGGCATGGCGATGTGTTTGGGATGAGCTTCCCGCGGTCCGTATACTGCGACAAGGATCTTGTTCTTTCCTTGTTCAATGTAGGCCGAGCCGTCTGCCTTGTCGAGGAGCCCGACCTCTAGCTTCAAAGGCCTTAACTGGTCTAAGCGGCGGCCATCGATCCGCAATCCTTTCTCGTCGATCAGCTTTTCAGGCTGTTTGGGTTCCGGCAACTTGTTCAACCATCCTAGATTTTGATATCATTTCCCTTATCCGGTCGGTTAGTCCTCTCGTATGTGCTTCTCGTTCAACCATGTATATGGCTTCTACCGCGACTCTCTCGTCCTCTGGAGACTTGCCCCAGACGAGGACGATGCCGTTCTGCCCTACGGTAATCTGGCATCGGGTCTCCTGCTTCAGCATATTGATCATGGAGCCTTTTCTTCCGATTAGGCGGGGAATCTTAGCGGCACTTATCTCGACGACTCGGCCGGTTGATACTTTTCCCAGCCCGGGACCCTTTGCAGTGAGGAGGGGGTCTCTGGTTCTGTCGAAATCGAGCACTTCTGCCAATACCATATCTCCAACGTCAAAGCTAGAGGAAAGATCTCGTCGCCTCGGCCCTCTTGGACCAGGCGTCTCAGAGGCGGGCAGCATTGCCTCGTAAGGAGCTCGGATGTCCACAGACCATCCCGATAATCCAATGTCGACTATTCGACCGCCAACAAGGTCGCCCGCGCGTGGAAAGTATCCACCCTTTAACGGGACCACGAAGACCGTGTTTCCGTCGATTTCCAGGATCCCGATGCAAGCTGAGAAAATCTGGGTCCCGATTTTGTAGGCGTTGTCACCAAGGAGATGATCGCCTTCAGCGAGAAGCTCTCCGGGAGCTACTACCTGTTTTGGTTCTGCTACTAGGACCAATCTTGTTGTAAGCCTCTAAGTCAATACCTTTGTCTGAATAGTTCCTTGCGTCAGCTTTCCAACTCTGTCGATGAATGAACCGTACATTCCGGCTGGCATTTCAACTACTGCCGTTAGAGATCCGTCCGACTGCCATTCCTCCCGACTGACGGTGCCGAAGCTCTTGAACGTGTTATATGCTCTGGCGGCATGCTCGGGAAAGACCTTGACGGCAATTCGCATCTGCTCCAGTTTTAGGGGAAGAATAGGTCTCAACTCTTCTATAACCAATTTCGCCTGTTCTTCGGCGCTCTTGTAAGGATCGATCGAGAGACGTACCTGGCCCATAGCCTGTTCGATTCTCAATGGCGGATGGGGCGTCCCGGTTCGAGGGTCGATAGCGTTGCGAGTAATTATGGTCACGATCTGTCGTCTCTTTTCTTCAATGAGCTGTCGGCGTTGTTCAGTGGTGAGCTGTAATTCGCCGCTCTTCATTACCTCCTCGGCGATTTTTTGCGGGTCGGTCGAACCGAAGTATTTCTGAAGCTTCTCTTCAGATGCCCTAGTGCCTTTGCTTGAATCTGAGTATATTTCCTCGATTAGAAGCACTTGGGAGATTGGCACTTGTTTTCCGAGCTTGTAGTCTAATGCCGGCTGGGGCTTTACCAGTATTTCGAAGTGTTCTTGTCCTTTTGTTAGGCGAGCGGTTGTGTACTTGTCACTCATTTGCCAGCCGGAGCCTTTTTGCTAGCATCCATCCTTCGAAGATACTTGTCTACCTCTTCAACGGGGAGTTTCTGGAACTTTCCAGTCTCCCTCGGAATAATTGCAACTCGAATCTTCTGAGGTTCGGCCTTGCCTTCCAGCACCTTCGTCATGCATTTCATTCCCAGCAAAAGGGCTTCGTCCATCGTGAGGTTGTCCCGATATTCTGCTTCAAGAATCTCGTTTGCGGCGTCACCCCCAGCTCCTATGGCCCAGGCCCTGTAGGCGAAGAAGGCTCCGCTGGGATCAGTCCAGAATAGTCTGCTGCCCTTCTTGTCTACTCCACCGAAGAGCATTGAGATGCCGAAGGGTCTTACTCCCGCATGCTGAGTGTAAAGCTGTTTGATCTCTCCGATTCGCCTCGTCAGGATTTCAATGTCGATGGGTTCGTCGTACATCAGCTTGTTGCTTTGAGCATAGATTCTGGCTTGATCGACTAGAATATGAGCGTCGCAGCTCAGACCAGCGACAGCTGTTCCGACGTGCTCGTCAATTTGGAAGATCTTCCACATGAAGGATAAATCTTGAAGCTTAGATCCGGCTCGCTCCTCTGCCGCGAGAACCACTCCCTCTGGTGAAGCGATTCCAAGAACGGTCGCGCCCCGCTTAACAGTCTCACTAGCATATTCCACCTGAAAGAGTCTCCCGTCGGGGGAGAACACGGTAATGGCCCGATCGTAGGCGCCGGGCACAGCAAACATCGACAAATTTTACACCTAGATAGATTTCGAAGAAGCGAACCCGTAGGTGCGTACTAAAACCTTTCCCACGATCCGTTTCTTCGATGATTCAAACTCGGGGTCGGCCCGTCGCAGAGAATATCATCCCGTGGAGAGGTCATGCTGGGACTGGCGTCCTCATTCCCCAAATGACTAGTCACGGACTACGTAATATCGTCTATCCTGCCATCTCCGACAACTTGATAGAATCTCCCCGATTGATTTCGAGCGATTCTAAGAGTTGGTTGATTTCTTCGCTGGGTTCGAGATTGGACTTGATTCTAGTTCGAAACGAGAGGTGAATCTTGATTGAGTCCTGATCCTTCATCCTAATAACTCCCCGGAAAACCTCTTCCTTGTCCAGACGCAAATGTAGCCCACCACTCGAGTCAAGATGCTTATTCAACGAGTGTATGACCACGGCGCGATCAACACTCGGCAAACTCTCCCACAGATGTTCCAAGAATGAACGGGCGGGCGCACCGCGAATGGAGAGATCGACCATTCGAATCTCGTTTCCATAGTGTCCGTGGAACCTTCGTGTCTCCGCTTTAGAAGGCAGAGATTCATCAGGGAACAACCGGCTCAATGCTTGGAGCACCCGATTCACATCTTCGGTCGCGTGTACTATCGCTGAGATCTTCGCCGAGATAACTTCCAACTTTGGAATCGCCAGTCTTTCTTTCCTTCTTTACTCGCTTCGTTAAATACTGTGATGATTGGGACCTATTGGAATGTCGCAAGAGTTCAAGTACAAACAAGCGCTCATAATTCGATTGGACCTGAAGATCGGACGGGGAAAAATTGCCATCCAGTGTTCTCACGCCGCAGTCAGCGCTGCTGAAGAAGCGCGCATACGCTTTCCCCAATGGTGGAAGGCATGGCTTGAAGATGGTCAGCGAAAGATAGCCCTTAAGGTGCCCGACCTCGACGCATTGTTGAACCTTGAGAACAATGCAAGGAGGAATCGACTCCCATTCTATCTCGTCCGGGACAGGGGTCTGACTCAAGTGCCTCCAGACACCATTACATGCGTCGGGATAGGCCCCGCGCCCTCGAACTTAGTAGACAATCTAACCGGTGATTTGGCCCTTCTTTGACCTCGCGGAGTCAGTGGAATCTTCTGCGGCTCCGTGCCTGTGCGAGAGTATCTCGTATCGCCTCTTTGCGTCAGCAACATACTCTGTGAATTCAGTGTCGATTGTTTCTTTGAAACTGGACCCGGTTTTTTGGAACAGCTTTCTAAGAATTATGCGTTCAATAACTTTCGAGGCGCCGCCCAGTGACTTTCTCAGTCCGGCCACAAAGTCCGCCACGCGACCTGGAATCTCCTCACGCGGGAGGGAACATATCGTGAGGAGATACTGATACATTGCTTGGCGTGGCTCATTCCCAAGGACGGAGAGCCCTTCATCAACACATTCCAAGAGCAATTGTTCGAAGGGTTGGGCACGGGTAGTCAAGCACTGATTCCCTCAGAGGACTCTTGAACGCCTGACAGTGGCTCCTCGTCATAGTTTCTTTCCTGCCGGCCACCCTGTAGCTTGATGACCCTGGGACCTTCAAAGTTGAAGCGTAGCTGTGTTCGAAACAGACCCTGTACCGCCCCTAGAACTCTTGGTTCAAGCGCACCGTAGTTGATCAGCACTAGAATTGAAGCATTTTCCGATTCCGTCATTTCTACAACGGATGAGAGAACACCATACGCTTTCTCAAATCCTTGCGAGAGAATGATATCTGTGAAGACATCGAACACTATTCCAATTCTCTTATCCGAGAGAGCCTGGAGCAACTTGTCCACTGCATCTAGTAGCAGCGAAGTATCACGCTCCGGCAACAAGACTTGCTCATCGGAAAGCCTTGCCGGACTGGAGGTCTTTGTACTGAAGCTGAAGAGACTGATGTTTCTCTGATCTCTGAACTGACGGTAAATGGGGCTACCCGCACTGGTGAAGATTGCGACTAGTTCGACGTTTGCTTGGAACTCTCTTACGAATTTTTGGACGATTCCTTCGTAATCGCTGGTGGGCTCGTACTCGAGCAGCAGTCGGTTTCCGAGAACATCTTGATGCTTCATATTGAACATATTCGAAAAGGCGTCTTGTTGCATCGCGAGGTCAATCACTCTTGCAGTCGGGTTGACTCTCTGAAGCAAGTCGAGTATTCCCGCGTGGGCGCCCTCTACGTTCAAAGCCCAGATTCGCCCTACGTGTCTGGATCTTGGGGTAGAGTCTGGGATCGTGATCTTGTCAACTAGGTCCTGACAACGATCTAGGTCAAGTTCATCGAGATCCACCAGTTCTCTCCTTTCACCTGAGACCGATGAGGGTAAGGAACTGTTGACCTCTCCTGATGATACGGTTGTTTCTATCGACTGGATAGTAACCGAATGCTCGCCCGTGGGGGAGCCCAATAAGCCCGACCCCTTCAGGATTGCCCGGTAGAATGGCACTTCGGCTTTGGTTACTTGACAAACGACATCCTGTCCTCTTACTAATCCATCCTTGACAAAAGTCTCGACCAGGTTTCTCCGGTCGGATTCGGTATTGTACAGCACTATCGTGTCAATATTGGGATTAGAATACACGGCCTGGCTTACAGTCTCTCCCGACGTCACGATCCTTCCGAGGATTGTGGGTTCACGCAACGCAAAGGCAATCAGGACAAAGAGAAGACTGTCGGCAACAGATCCGATGCTCTGGGACGTCGGAAGGAAGAGCCCCCCTGCGGCAATTTGAAAAAGTGTTAGCACCCCGAAGCATGCCCAACAGAGGCTAATAATTTTCATGGATAGTGAGGCTTTCTTATCTTGAACGGTTTTCGATTGATGGAAAAACGAGAGAACTGGCAGGGAGACGAAACAGACTAGCAGAAGAGCGCTCGTTGCAATGTACCAGATCTGGTACGTGAAATAATAGTAGGTCACTCCTTCCAAAGAGGTTTGATTTAGCGACCAGGGACTGAAGATGAAACCCGAAGCGGTCCAGACCCCGACGGCCATCAGGAAAATCAGGAAAGACAATGGCGGTTGTGAAACGAATCTTCTCAGTCTCCAGATTCGTCGAGGATCGGTCTCGTCACCGTTCCGTAGGAGATAGGACGCGACTCCGATGGAAGTCGCCATGATCGCTATTAGTGCGGTGTCAATGAGGGGGTCTACTGCCGCGTCGGAGGCGTGTGCGTATGTGCTTTCGGCGAGAAATAGGATGAACCCTACGTTGGCGAGGGCTATGAAGAAGCCTGAATCCAGAAAGTATGTTTTCTTTGCCCGAAGGATGAAGTACAGCGCCGAGCATGAAGCGGTGAGCGCCAGAAAGTCTAGGACGTTAATCAGAATATTGACCTCAGGCTATTTCATTCTCTTTTTTCATCAGCCGTTTGGTTTTCGTCTTTCTTGAGTTCGTAGACTAGTTTGACGGAATCCTGGTTCTCGTTGAGGCTCAGTTGGAAGTCAGAGGATGAAGCGACCCCGAGGAGGCGCGCAATGTCAACGGGGATTAGGAGGTAGAGGCTATCTCTTAGCTTGACAGGACGGACTTTCAGTGTCACGTAGTCTCAACTTTGTAGCCGCAAAGTTGATCGGAGGGATGGGGATAATGGAACCACTCTGAAGGCCGTAGGGTTACAGTTGCAAGTCTCCCAACGATTCTTCGTTACCTGAGAGACCTGCCCATCCAAACTTGTCCTTGATTCGGTCTGCTGCCTGTTGCGAGTTTTCTGCTTCGATTGTCGAGATTCTATACAGACCAGCGAGCCTCTTTGCTTTCTCGGTTAATCCTGGCATAGCGACGAGAATTGATTGAGTTGGAGTGACATCGAAAATTTTCGCGTACATTGAAGCGACTGGTACTTCGTCGATCTGCTTCTCGCTGGCTATGACATCAAGCACTACGAGTTCGGAAGATCCTTTCGTCGCGACTGCGTCAAACCTGTGCAACGCGCCAGATCGGCCGGCGATCTGGCCAGGCATCTCCACTTTGAACTGGAAATCTTCGAGGACAACCCCTATGGGTTTCATGACCAGATAGCTTCGCTTGAACTCTTCCTCCGCCTCAGAACCGAGCCTGTAGGCATAGATGTTGACGAATCCTGTGTCCCTTATCGTGAAGATGTGGCCACAGGTTCGGCATCTATGTATCGGGCTCGGCATGTCGGAGCGTTTTCCGCATTGACTACACTGAAACCAGGCCCCAAGCTTCTGATAGTCAACTCCTGCCTCGAGCAGCTCTTTGTTGCATTTCGGGCAAAGGAGACCCCCCTCGACGAGAAAGTTGTCGACGCTGTCTATATTTCCGCACGCAGTATGTTCGAGGAGGGTCTTACGTTCAATATCTATTGAATTGCAATTTGGGCAGACATAGTCGTTACTTACGTTGACGGATAAGCACGAAGGACAGACTAGGATCTTCTCGTGAAACTTGCGTTTGAAAATGCCCACGTCCCATAGCTTTTCAACCAGCTTCTTCGCAGCACCCGAGTCTCCCTCGACAACTTCTTCCACCTCTGGGTATCTGACAGTCTGATTTAGATCGAAGCTCGGAACAAGTTCAACTATTTCTCCTCTAACGAACTTACTTAGAAGTAGCTGTACGGATGGGTCCTGGTACAGGGCTAGCCTATCCTTCGATGTCACGCCTGGCGACGCCTGGTTGTCCTATCTCAGACTCTTCTGGCCAAGCGAACCGAGTCTTCATCGATATGCGTTCAATGTACCCTTTTCGTGAAGGTTAGCGTATCAGAATGAATATGCTTTCGAGACCTCGGTGGGAGCTTTGGAAGATTCATGGGCGACACCGCGGCCGATTCATCGGCCAATTCTAGGACGCCTACTGGAATCCCAGGACTCGATAAGCTGCTGACTGGCGGCCTGCCCAAGAATAGAACCATCCTTCTCTGCGGCGGTCCAGGCACTGGAAAGACGATCATGTCATCGCAATTTCTAGTCAACGGAATACTAGACTACGAAGATCCGGGAGTCTACGTAAGTCTCGACGAGAACAAGGTTCACGTTTTTGAAGAGATGTTGGACTTCGGATGGGATTTTGAGGACCTAGAGAATAACAAGAAGCTCATCTTTCTAGAAGCTTCCCCAATTAGATATCTTCCAGCGGAAATCAAAGTTGGAAAACTGACCGTAGGGCGGAAAGAATTTTCGATGGCGACCTTGATCGAGATGATAAAGACCAGCGTAAAGGAAATCGGTGCAAAACGGATCGTTGTTGATCCGGTAACAACCTTAGTCTTCCAATATGATGGAGTTGTTGCTCAACGCAATGCGCTGGTGGAGTTGATGGAAGCACTCGCCGACACAGGAGCAACCTGCTTAATCACGACGGAACTAAGACGACCCGGATTTGAAAGAAGCATAGACTACGAGGAGTACCTGGCGCATGGAGTGATTCTGCTGCAGCAGTTACAGGTAGGCAAATCGCTTCTGAGAGTTATCCAGATCGAAAAGATGCGCAAGACCCCCGTTGACAATCAGCCGCGACCATACAGAATTACTGACACAGGAATCGAGGTATTCCCAAGAGAAAGCGTTCTTTAGCTTTGCAGGCCGCTGCTAGTTGGCATAATTAGGCCCAAACCTGGATCTCTGTTGTACGGTGTCCATGCAGTTACATGACGTGCGCCTTTCATCTTCGGGACTCGAATGTACCTAGCGAACCCTTCCTTTGTATCCTCGGCTTTCATTTCTATCACGCCGTCTACCTTGTCCTGAATAGCCGCGATGATTGCTGGGTGAAAGGCTTTCCTCGAAAGAGATGTTACGCAGCTTGCCTTGCAACTTCGGATCTTGGCAACTAGGGTGTGGAGAAAGTCGAATGAGGGCCTGACTCCACTCCTCTGCAATAAGGTGGTCAAAGAATCCATTGCGAGCAGAGTGTTGCTTGGGTCACGGGACTCAGAAAGCGCCTTAGAGACAACGATACTGAGGTCTGAGAGTCGTTGAGGGTCTTCGCTATACTGTTCTTTGCTCTTTACACCGACAAGGAAGGAGTAGCAGTCGATGAAAACGAGTCTGCGGCGTCCTTCAACTTCGTATTTCTGTGGATCTATCCCCATCATGCGCATTGATTCTCTCACGCTATCGGGGAAGTCGTCTAGGCTTGCGTAGACAACGTTCCTGTCTTTCCTGAGCGATTCGACAACTAGCTGGGTCAGGAGTGTCGTCTTTCCAGTCGCAGGATCTCCCATGACCAAGACAACTGAGGTCGAAGGATAGCCTTCGGGAAGAAGTTCGTCGACTATTCCTATCCCTGTCATTTCTCTTGATGAAGGTCTTTCCGTCTCGTCTGCAGACGGAGGCGATATCAGTCTCTTTGAGATCTCTCGTTGCAGCTCTTGATCCCTGGCCTTGTCGAAGGATACTGTTCTAACTTCCTTGAGAAGTCCGAGTTCGACAAGATCCGAAACGTCTCGGTCTATCTCCTTCGGAGCTCGACGGATCTTGTTGGCGATTCCTTCAACAGTGTCAGTAGATTCAGGGTTTTCGTGGAAAAACATTAGGAGTTCGGCCTTTGTCTCCGATCCGATCAGTTTCTCTATCAGATCGGCTTTTGAAGGTCCTTTATCGACCCGACCGCTGCCCTTGTTGTCCAGAGGGAACACCCTCAGATCCAGATCGTAGCTAACGGATTTTGTCAGGTGGGATGGGGGTCGGGGCTAAAGCGAATCCTTCCCGCGTGATATAGTAGTCGTAGCCTTCAAGCCGGTGTTCCGTTCCCCGCATCTTGGGAATGTATATGCGCCTTCGCACTCTCGAATTGTCAAAACTGGCGTCAAGTACAACCAGGCCATCTCCCAGGAATTCCTCGAAGTTTGTCCCCAACTGTTGTTTTCCCCACGGGACTTCGCTTATCATTAATGTTGTACAGTTAGCTGCTTCCAAGAATTTCAGCATGATGTGCAGGAAGCTCCTAGCCTCAGCTGTGCTTTCGAATGCGGTCATTAGTGCTGACAGAGAGTCGAAGACGAGCCTTCGAGCATTGATGCTATGTAAGGCCTCAAGGACGGTCTCTAGGGCGGTGCTCACGCCTGCTTTCATCGTGGATTGTAGCGAGACCAGCTGAAGTTTTCCTTCCTTCTCAAGACGATCAAGGTCCCAGCCGAAACGTCGAGCATTGCGTTTCAGTTTTTCACCGCTCTCTATCACGGAGGCGTAGACGCCGTTCTCGTTGCACCTGACTGCTCCGTGGTAGAGGAATTGCAGACCGAGGGTGGTTTTTCCCGTACCCGGCTGACCGGCAACGATGATCGTGTCTCCCCTAGCCAGTCCGCCTTCGATTATCTTATCCAGGCTTGCGACGCCTGTTTGGACCCTTTCATCGGTCTGCTGTAAGGCTGGAACGCTGGGTCTGCGGCTCTCCATTATTTCTCGTCCTCCAAGGACCAGAGTTTCACTGGTCCGACTTGTCGAAAGTTGACCATTCGCTTAGCCCTAAGGACATGCAAGTACTTCGATGCGGTGGACCGGTTGACCCTTAGATCTCTGGCTATCTCGCCGATTGAACTGCTGGGTCTCTCACCCAGAGAGTGAACAATCTTATCCTCGATAAGATCCAGGCGACCATCTTCAACTTCTAGTCTAGTTGTCAACTCTGACCGTCAACTGAGAGCGTCAGCCCTGATTATCATAAGGCGCGTGTTACCGGCACAGCAAGCTAGCAGTCATCCCGAAGCCGCTAAATGCTAACCTGACGTAGACCAGAAACCGATGCAAGTTCCAGTCGTAGTGAAGCTTGGAGGATCCGCAATTACTGACAAGTCAAGAACTTCCACCGCGAGGCTCGAAGTAATTCACAACGCGATCAGGGAAATCGCATCTTACTCAGGCCAATTAGTCCTCCTTCACGGTGGGGGCTCTTTTGCCCATTCGTTCGTATCAAAGGCTGCGCTAAGAGACGGGTTTAGCCAGAAATCCCAATTGGCCTCAGTATCGGAAATCGAACTAAATCTCGACCAACTGTCAAGAATAATCGGGGTAGGTCTCCTGCTCAGGCATAGGCCTTTCGTTCCGTTGGCACCGATGAGCTTCATGACGCTGAGAAAGGGGGACGTAGGGAGATCGTTTCTTGATCCTATCACCGCTGCGCTACGACTTGGCCTAATTCCTCTAATTCACGGCGACATTGCATTCGATGAAACACGAGGTTGCGGCATTGTATCGGCGGATCGAATTGCCTCCCTCCTCGGCGAGAAGATAGGAACTTCGAGGGTCCTGTTCGGTTGCGACGTAGACGGCCTCTATAATGAAAATCCGAAGTCTTCTTCGAAAGCTGAACTAATCGTCGAAGTCAATCGACGTAACTACATCCAAGTTTTGAAAGGATTGAAACCAACCAATGACGATGTAACAGGTGGCATGCGCGGAAAAGCGCTGGAGGCGCTTAGGCTGGCCAAGCACGGCTGCGAGAGCTATGTCTTCAATCTCACGAAATCCGGAAACTTGGGAAGCCTGCTAGGGGGATCTTCATCCATTGGGACAAGATTCGTCCCATGGAGAAAAGTGCGTCAGTAAGATCTCGCTACTACTTGGTCTGCGAGATCAGATAAGGCATCTCTGAAGGGAGAAGGCTTCAAGACGGATAAGCTAGTCTTGGCATCTTCGAGATATTTCATCGCTATCTCCCTGCACTCCCTTTCTGCAGGAGTCTTGTTCACCATACTGCTGACCTTCTTGACCATCTGTTTCGAAACTCTTTCAGATCCGATTATCCTCTTCAAGTCTTGGCGGTCTTTCCGAGAGAGGAATCTCAACGCGACCAAGATGGCCGCGTTTCCGAGTTTATGTTCAATGATGTCCTTGGCTTGTTGTTTCCCTGTCTTCTCCCCACAAATATCCAAGACATCGTCCATTACTTGGAACGCAAGCCCTGCCTTCCACCCGAAATCGCCCAGAGCATTTACGACGCTGGTTTCAGCCTTAGCTGCATAAGCGCCTATCTGGCCTGCCGCTTTGAAAAGAGAAGCGGTCTTCTTTCCGACCATGTCCAAATATAATCGGAAAGTTGGATCGGAGATTCTGTTCTCAATCAGATAAGGGTCGGTTCGGCCGGCTTGTTCTAGCAACAGATCCAGTCTCTCTCCATCGATAATTTCTTTCATAGTCTTCACAGCGGTTCTTCGTACCTTGTCACTCGCCGGCGAGTTCTCGATCAGGTCGTCGAGGAGTTCACGGTAGAACATTGCGACTAAAAGCGTGATCGAGTCGCCCATAACGACCCGTACTGTGGGTCTTCCCCTCCTGACTTCTCCGTGATCAATAAGATCGTCCATGACGAGCGAATAATTATGGATCATCTCAACGACTGCTGCGGGCTTGACAGCGCGCTCAACCTCTCCGCCAGCTGCGCCGCAGCTGAGAACCACCATGGCAGCTCTCATCCGTTTCCCGGCAACTTCAAAGTGATAGCTGAGTGCAGGTCTAAACTCGGAAGGAGCGCGGCGTTTTATTGTATCGAGAATGACTGGGTCAGTCTGCTGGCCTAGGCGAATGAATCGGGCGAGGCCGGAACGGCTCATCTGTAATCTTCAGTCCGTCATGAGGATTCCGGGGCTTGCTGTGCTGTTCAATTCCCTGTTATGCTAAGGAATTCAATTATTCTTGCAGCCCTGGATGATGGTGATCCATAAGGATCACTTCGTACCAGTGACTCATTCCGTCGGAGTAGAGATGGTACGAATCCCGTACAGTCAGGTTCGGGTATCTTCTTACCACCCGTCTCTCGGCCACACTCTGAAGGGAAATAGACCTAGTGAATTTGGAAACTCCCATCGCCTTCTGTCTTCTCCCGGAAACAGGCCTCGGTTTCCTCGCACCTCCACGTCGTACACGGACTCTGACTACGACGATTCCGGGTTTTGCCTTGTATCCTAGGCGTCGGGCGGTCACGAGTTTAGTTGGTCGAGGAATTCTCTTCACAACAGGCTCTCTTCTCCAGCTTATTGCTGCTCGCCTGAGCCAGTCCCGGAAATCGGCCGTGCCGTCGCGCCACCAGCCTTGCATGTGCGAATAGGCCATCGGATGCAGTCTCGACGCTCGTGGATAGAAACACCTCTGATAAGGCTTACTCGACGTGTGAAATTCATCATTGTTAAATCTCACCTTCTTAGGGGAGCCAGAATCCTCAGGAGTTGAGGAGCTGTCGATGGCTCAAGACGTCAAATTGTTGAAACGTGCCTATGCGCCTGCCCGACTCGCCATGAAATATCATCCCTACTATCACGGCAAAATTGAGATCAGCTCAAAGGTTCCCGTGAACTCCTATGACGACTTTGCGATATGGTATACACCGGGCGTCGCAGATCCTTGCAGAGAGATTCAACATCATCCTGAGAAAGTGTACGATTATACCAACAAGTCGAACAGCGTAGCTATCGTCACAGATGGCACTAGGGTCCTAGGGCTTGGCGACATCGGGCCAGAGGCAGGTCTGCCGGTGATGGAAGGGAAGAGCCTTCTGTTCAAGTATCTGGGAGGAGTGGACGCATACCCTATTTGTCTCGGAACAAAGGTCCCTGAAGAAATAGAGAGTGCGGTTAGGTGGTTGCAGCCTTCCTTCGGAGGAGTCAACTTGGAAGACATCTCGCAACCAAAGTGTTTCGAAATCCTTGATACGCTGAGGACGGATCTGGGGATACCTGTATGGCACGATGATCAACAAGGGACAGGGACGGTCGTATGCGCCGGCCTGATGAACGCCCTGAAGATCGTCGGAAAGAAGATGAGGGACGCTGTTATCTGTATGCTGGGAGCCGGGGCTGCAAATATTGCGGTTGCCAGAATAATAGCTGAAGCGGGCGTGGACCCGGAGAACATAATCATGGTTGACAGTCGAGGAATCCTGAGTAGGGAGAGGAAGGACCTGAGCGAGGGTTTCAAGGCCAAATGGGACATGGCCCTCAAGACGAATCGAGAAGGCCGAACAGGGGGACTTAGCGACGCGATCAAGGGAGCTGATGCACTGTTGGCAATGTCATCCCCTGGCCCCGGAGTGGTATCCGGCAAACTCATCGAGACGATGAATGATGATTCGATCGTGTTTGCGTGTGCGAATCCGATTCCCGAAATCTGGCCATGGGAGGCAAAGGAAGCCGGAGCCAAAATAGTTGCCACCGGCCGTTCTGATTTTCCTAATCAGGTAAACAATTCTATCGGGTTCCCCGCGATATTCCGTGGCACTCTAGATGTGAGAGCGAAGATGATTAGCGATGAGATGTGTATTGCGGCTGCGGGAGAGATCGCGAGGGTTGCAGAAGAAAATGGTCTCTCGGAGGATAGAATAATTCCCAGCATGAGCGACTGGGAACTCTTCCCCAGAGAAGCGGCGGCTGTCGGGGCTCAAGCCGTGAAACAAGGCTTAGCGAGAACCCGGCTAACCAAGAAGGAGCTTTACGAGAAAGCTACCGACATAATCACTCACGCACGCAAGTCCACTGAACTCCTAATGCGTCGAGGTCTTATCAAGAGCCTACCCCAGACTGCTCGCCGGAGAAGGAGATAGGCGATCAGTCTCAAGATAGGAGTAATCGGCGGCACCGGGGACGAAGGCTACGGCCTAGCCCTAAGATGGGCCAAGCACGGCTACGAAGTCATTATCGGGTCTAGAGACGCGGACAACGCCAAAGCGGCTGCAAGTAAGATTCAGACGACTATCAGCGGTAGCTCTCGGGTTTACGGGCTGGTCAATCCGGAGGTGGCGTCGAAAGCAGACATTCTAGTCGTAACTGTTCCCTTCGCGGCGCTCCCTGACACGATCAAGTCGCTGAAATCTTTCATTAAACCCGGGCAGATAGTGGTGAACGTGACGGTTCCGCTCGAAACTGCCGTCGGGGGCTCAGCGACGCGGACTGTCGGGGTCTGGGATGGATCGGCAGGCGAGTTTGCTTCCAGGTTTCTGCCGAAAGGCGCAAGGCTGGTTTCAGCATTCAATAACGTAAGTGCGGAACTATTGAACGATATTTCCAAGCAAGTAGACTGCGATGTTCTGGTGTGTGGAGACGATGCGGATGCAAAGAAGGTCGTGCTCGACCTGGCCAGAGCAATTCCGGGGGTTCGCGGCGTAGACGCGGGACCTCTGAGTAATTCGAGAACGATAGAGCAGCTCACCGCCCTTCTGGTCTCACTGAACATTCGATACGGTGTGAAGACCGCGGGCTTGAGAATCACCGGCCTTCATTCAAGCACTTGATTTCTTCGTGGTATTATGGTGCAGGTTGGAATTGTAGGAAAGCCGAACGCCGGAAAGAGCACGTTCTTCAGCGCCGCTACGCTAACTGTCGTACCGATCGCGAACTATCCTTTCACAACGATCAGACCCAATCGGGGGATCTCGTATCTGCGAACGAAATGCGTCTGCAAGGATCTCGGGGTTGAAGATCAGCCTCGCAATTCTCGCTGTATTGATGGTGAACGGTTCATCCCTGTTGAACTGATCGATTGTCCGGGTCTTGTTCCTGGCGCGTCAACGGGGAGGGGCCTTGGAAACCAGTTCCTAGACGATCTTCGGAGGGCGGATGCTCTGATTCACGTTGTCGATGCGTCCGGTTCAACAGATTCCGAGGGAAAACCCGTTGCCGCGGGCAGTCACGACCCACTCGAAGATGTGAGTTTCCTCGAAGGTGAGCTTGAGGCGTGGATGTACCAGATATTCTCGAAGGACTGGGACAAGATTTCACGCAAGCCCAATTTGACCGGGGAGGAATTAGCTCAGTCAATTGCACAAAGACTTAGCGGACTCGGTTTGAGAAAGTTTCAGGTCGAAGAAGGACTCAAACAAGCCGGTCTTAACGATAAGCCTGCGCAGTGGTCTCGTGAGGACATTATCCGTCTTGTCGGATTGTTGAGGAGAGCGTCTAAGCCAATGATGCTGGCCGCGAACAAGATCGACCTCCCGTCCTCTAAGAGCAACGTGGCACGCTTAACGGCGACCGGAAATCTTACCGTGCCCTCTTCCGCTGAAGCGGAGCTCGCGCTGAGACGGGCAGCTGAGAAGGGTTTGATCTCTTACAGGCCCGGAGATTCAGACTTCTCTCCCGGAGCCTCGGTGAAGCTGACGCCGCAGCAAGAGGCTGCGGTAGAAATGATACGGAAACAAGTGCTCTCGCCCAACGGTGCGACCGGGGTCCAAGAGTGCATCAACTCTGCCTTCTTCAGGCTGCTGAATATGATCGTTGTCTATCCCGTCGAGGATCCGGAACGGTGGACCGACCATTCTGGGAATGTGCTGCCTGACGCAATCCTTGTTCAGAAGGGATCGACTTTGAAGGATCTTGCTCTCCGGATTCATTCGGATCTGGGCGGACATATTCTGTACGGATTGAATGCTAGGAGTGGGATGCGCCTGGGGGAGTCATACGTTCTGAACCATGGGGACATCGTAAGCATAGTAAGCACGTCCGGTCGTAAGTAACCGGACTAAGGGTCTCGGCTGCTCTAAACGACGTATTAGCGCGGACGATATCCAAAGAGCAGTCTCGTGTCACGAGAAAAGAATTGTTTCCCCCCATTTTCTCCGAGGGGTCTCGCCAGCTGAAGCTGTTCTGGGCGACTCTTCCGATTTACGGCTTGGAATAGGATAGTCGGCCGTTTTCCAAGTGGTAGATCAAGCGTACGGCTCAGCGTGAAAAAGTCGAGATCTGAAATTACCTGCCCCGATTCCGGATTAGGGCTTATTCTGGACGATTTCTGATGGATTGAATTCGATGGGCTTCGAATGGTTCCGTAGTCGACTCTGCTAGCCCAAAGCGACGTGTCCATGGTTCGGCGAAGAAGGATCCGCATAATGCCTCACCAGTCCATGAACATACCAGACACGGGTTTCACGCCCATCGGTCTCAACGGTTTTTGTCTGGAGCGTCTTCTCTCCAGAATGGTTGGTCCAGTGCGACAAGCCCTCCTCCAGTTCGTCTACAGGTATATCCGGAAACGCCGTAGTGAGCTCTCCGAAAGTTAGCTCAGCCATCGGATTTAGATACGGATCACCAAAGCGCTCTTCGAACACCTCGACTATTCGCTCGATCGGGAGAGCACGTTCGATGGCAGGTACGTGATGGTGTTTCATCCTAGATTGCTTGCCCAACGGTCTGCACCAGCTACCTACGAAGTCGCCGTCTCACAGAGATTTGGCAATTCTAGTACTCGGTTCTTGAAATCAGAGTTTCGACTCTTCGATCGGTGCGCTGTCAAGTGTGCCATCAAAAACGGGCGATAGAAGTGTCAGGACGCTTTGTACCTTGCGTTAGAGGGCACGTCGTGGTCAACGATCGCGCCGGGTCCTATCCAGGCCCCGCGACCTATCCTAACTCCCGGAAAAGTTGACACGTTGATCCCGGTCTTCGCGCCGTCTCCGAAGATGGCTCCGAGCTTCTTTCTTCCGCTACGTACCCAGGAACCACGAAGCTTTGACTTGATCTGAGCTTCGTCAAATCTCAGATTGGCGGTTATAGTGCCTGCGCCGAGGGAGCATCCCTCGCCCAAGATACTGTCTCCAACATAGGAGAGATGCGGAATTCTTGCGTTCTTCATCACGATGCTGTTCTTTATCTCGCATCCCGCGCCGACCTTCACATTGTCTCCCAGCGATGAGTAGGGTCGCAAGTAAGCGTTAGGACCTACCTGGCTCCTCTTTCCGACGTGAACTGGCCCCTCCAAATAGGAGCCTGCCTTCACGACTGACCCTTGCTCTAGAACTGCTAAGCCTCGGATGTGAACCCCCCTCTCTATCGTCCCTTTTGAAACGGGTCTCTCAGATTCTACAGCCCACTCGTTGGCTTCGAGCAGATCCCAAGGGTAGCTAACACCTAGCCATCGCCGCGAGCCCAAGTCTTGCGCGTGCGCGGGCACTCCATCTCTTATTAGAATTCTTAGAGCGTCGGTCAACTCCAATTCTCCACGTATCGACCGCTTCGTCTTTCGAATGGCGGTGAATATCGACTGGTCCATCAAGTAGATCCCGGCGTTCACCTGACCGGGTTCAGCCTTGGACGCTTTCTCCCGTATTTCTGCGACTAGCCCTCGTCTGGATTCTATCTTTCCGAAACGGGAAGCGTCTTGAACATTGGACGTGCCAATTGTGATACCCTTGTTCCGTCTGGCTTTTGCTAGGAATGTTCTAGGGACACTGGTTTCGTAAAAGTCGTCTCCGTAGACGACTAGAAACGTGTCCTCTCCCCGTAGCTCTTTGCTACATGTTCCGAGAGCGTCTGCGGTTCCTTTCGCGGTTTTTTGCCTTACGTACGTCAGTTCTGATCCAATGGCTTTCCCTGTTCCAAGTCTGTCGCGGATCTTTTCACTTCTGAATCCTACAACCAGAATGATTCGCCGAATACCGGCGCTTACGAGGGCCTCGCAGGTTCGTTCTAGAATTGACTTGTTTGCAAGAGGAAGTAGTGGTTTGGGAGTGTCCTCGGTCAGCGGCCAGAGTCTCTCGCCTCGGCCCGCAGCCAAGACGACGGCCTTCAACTAGGCCTTCCTCTTCAGGACCCGTCTGACTAGTGAGAGAGTCTCTCGCATGATCTGATTCGCCTTTGATCTCTGTTTTGACTCTGTGGTGATGCGTATGACGGGTTCTGTACCGCTCTCTCGGACCAGCACCCAAGAATCGTCAGAGCTTACCCGGACTCCAAACTTTGTCTCAACGATGGAGTCCTTTCCGATAAGTTTCTCAAGCTCGCTCGAAAGCCTCGTTACGGAGCTCGAGGACATTTTCTTTGTGACACCAACGCTCTTCCGGACCATGAAGTATTCTGGAATCTCATTGACCGCTTCGGAGACTGAGAGATCAAGCGTTTCAAGTCGCTTGAGGTAGAGGAGCCCCGAGAGGATTCCGTCCGGGCAGAGATTGTATTCTCCGTGAATCCAGGCGCCTGAAGGTTCACCCGCGAACGAGGCTCCTACCTTTTTCATTTCGACTAGAAGCTTTGCGTCTCCTACGGGACCTCGCAAGAGTTTTGCTCCGTACTTGGTAGCGGCCTCCTCGACCGCCATAGATGCATCAACCGGAACAAGAAACGGTCCCTTCGACTTTCTTGCAAGGCATGTAATGTAGGAGCCGAGTACTCTGTCTTGAAGCGGGCAATTGCCCTTCTCATCGATTATGTAGACTCTGTCCCCATCGCCATCAAACGCAACCCCGGCGTCAGCGTTTGCCGCAGCTACTACCTTGCACAAGGACGCTTCGCTCTCTTTGGTAGGTTCAGAACCCCGACTCGGAAAATTCCCGTCTGGGAAAGAGTTCATCGCCGTCGCTTTCGTGGAAGATTGACGGTATATTTCCGGGGCTAGCTGGCACGTCGCACCATTCCCGGGATCCAACACGATGCGCCATTCTTTTTCGAATTGTATGTGACTGAGACGCTCTTTGTACTCAGTTGGTTTCGCTGTTTCAATTTCGTGCAGTTTGACCTTTGGATTTTTCGTTTTGCTCTTTGGGTTGGTCCAAGATCGAATGGTCTCGTCGTCGAAAGTCTCGCCTTTCGAATTGAAAATCTTGAACCCATTGTATTCTGGAGGGTTGTGGCTCGCCGTTATCATGACTCCTCCGGATTCGTGGGTGTGGCCGGACTGATAGGCCAAGGCCGGCGTGGGAATCATGTCGTAGTCGGTGATCTGTGCGCCTTGCTCGAGCACCGCGGAAAGGAAGGCGGATCTCAGGACTGAGCTTGAGAGTCTTGGGTCTCTCGCGAGTGCTAGCTTGAGACCGAGGTCGCGAGTCAGTATTTTGGCAAGTTCGAAAGCAGTAGCTGGGGTAATGATTTCCCCGTATTTGCCCCGGATTCCAGAGCTTCCGAATTGAAGCGTCAATCGGTTGGACTATTCTGCGGGCGTCTCGGCAATTGGTGCTACGATTTCTTCTTCGACTGGCTTTGCTTCAGGTGCCTTTTCCATTGCTTCTAGAGGCATTGAGAGTAGTTTTGATTTCCTCACGCCCACGTGTCGGAGCGGACAGACCTTCTTGGCTTCGTTGTAGACATCGGACCCCATTTTTCCGAGGACCATTTCATGGCAGATCTGGGAGTAGGTGAGCTGCGATGCTTTCTGCGCGACAATCTTCCCCATCACCTGTCTTACTGCGTGTTCTTGAGAGCCTTTGATGCGTCCGTGGCTGAACGCGACGATGTATACTCTGGTCAGGTACTTGTCGATCGTGCTGGCGGTGAAAATGCCGTCCATTCTTGTGCTGCCCCTTCTAACGAGACTTCTAAGATAATCAGTTGAGTATTCATGGCTCTTGAGGATCGTGTCGCATCGGTCGCCCGTATTTGCGACGACTAGGAAGTAGAGCTTGGTTGATTGGTGAGCAAAATCGTTCGTAATTTCGTAAAGTGTTGTTTCAACCACTCTTCCTATGAGTTTCTTAGGGT
>MNHO01000005.1 GCA_001919285.1 archaeon 13_1_40CM_2_52_13 | reverse complement strand
GAGGAAGAAGGTTGAACGTTCTATAACCTCCAGGCTCCACTGGCCAAGGCTTTCACGGGCCTTTCAGGCCTGTACGCTACCAAGCTACGTTACGGCGGCCACGATTTCGGTGTTGTGGTGCCCGGAATATGTAAGTTTCCAAGATGGGCTGACCGCGAAGAACTAGTAAGAATCTGTCTCAGAGACGTTTGTCGGGCTTTTCTGGTCTCTTTTGTAACATCGATCTATCCATTTTTACAGAATACAGTACGGCCTATTCCCATGAACATGGCCTAGGAGACTCGGATCGAGACCCAAATTGATCGCTTAACGTGCGGGACGCATAGGCGGTTTCCTGCAAAAGCGCTATGAAATGCCTACACCATTACCGGCGGTTCCGACTAGAAATGGCAAGCCCCAAGAAAGAGCTCATGATGCTACGGGTCTTCCGACTGACCCTGCCAGCAGCCCTGCTCACATCCTTAACGTGGATGACGCTGTTCACAGATTCCGCGCGCCAAGCCGTAATCAACTCCCTAGGAGCCAACGCAAACATCATCATATTCATCCTCGGCCTATTCCTAGTAATCGGACTCTACTGGGTCATGGGCGTCTACGAACGCAAAATACTCTACGAGAACCACCACTCCAGACCCGCCTTCTAAAACCCGCACACGCAACCGCGATTTCACGGGCCCCTTTTTCGGTCCGCCGGACTTCTGCTTTACCGAGTAGATGCTTTCCAAAAAGAGCTCTTCTGCGCCGCGAGAATCAACTACTTTGAGATTTTTCGGAGAGGGGTCTCACCAGTTGAAACTGTTCTGGGCGAGTCTCGCAGTTCAGAGCGGAGAATCGAACGGTCGACCGTTTTCCCAAGTGCGGATTAAGCGCATAGTTCAGCGTGAAAAAGTCGCGATCTCAAACCGCCTGCCCATATTCCTAATCGGGGCTGATTCTGGGCGATTTTTATTCCCGGCCGGTTCGTTTCTGGAACAGCTAAGAGTATGAAGAATCCGAATGTGAGATGATGAGACTCAGAAATCTTTCCTACGTGACGCTCTGGGCCGTCAAGTTCGACGAGGAGAAGAATCTCTACAGAGAAACTCTAGGATTACCGGTGTCTCAGGAGAATTCCAATTTCATCATGTTCGACACCAAAGGCTCAAGACTGGCATTTCACCGGCTAAAGAACGGAAGTCGACTGGATCGGCAGACGGTCGAGTTGCACTTCGAAGTGGATAATGTAGACGAAGTCTACTCCGCGTTGCAGCTTAAGGGAGTCAGGTTCGCAGACAAGCCTGCGAACCGGCCTTGGGGGAATCGTATGGCAAGCTTTCATGATCCTGAAGGGTATGTCGTCGAGATTGTCGGCCCGCTAAAGGCGGGCGAACCGTTGAAAGGAGACTAGGACTTCCTCCTACGTCTCTTGTCCGCGGTCACTGGAGTAGGCGCGCCGGGGAAGAGGTAGGGCATGGTTGCTGCAGCTGGGGGAGGGGTTCCCTCTTCGTGTCTAGGATGTGTTGCCAAGTGTGGGGGGACAATTTCCAATGTCCCAGATTGGCTGAGTACCCGATGATCGTCGAGGCCGTTGTGGCGGAGAAACTTGTGCAAGAGCAGTTTGACTTCCTTGTGCTTCAGCCCTTCCACTTGAATCCGGTTTCCCTTGGTTGACACGCGGCCCTTGACAGTCTTGACGTGTTCTTTAAGAAAGTCCGCAGCGGATTTGACTTGCGCAGGCAGTTTTCCGAGGCTTACGGTCTGCTGTTCCTTCTTCTGTTTTCCAACCGGGTTTGAACCGCTCTTCGGTTTTAAGTTGGTGGCCCCGAATCTCGCTGATTTCTAAGTTCGGCTCCGAGTCAGGATCGGAGCCTGTCAGATTCAAGTCCCGATGCAGTCTCTGCCTCGGTCTTGTAGAACTCCGCAAGTTCGAAAGATTCCTTGATCTGTTTCTCTAGCTCCTCCATTGGAGGGTAAACGGATCTATAGATCTCAAGCGGGCCCACGTGTGACTTTACGTGGATAGTGTAGGTCGGGTAGGCGGCGTGACCGAATATCCGCTTGCTGTTCCAGGATTCCTGTTTGTCGCCGTTCTCGTAGTTCACGTGAAGGCTTAGGAAGCGAACCTTAGTCGGGTTTTCTCGATACATCTTTCCTGCCAGCGTTTTGAAGAGGGGTTTCTGGGTCTCGCAGCCCGAACAACCTTGACGGGTAAGTGCGGTCACATAGACGATCCCGAAGTCCTTTACGAGTCCTGTTAGCGCTTCTGCCGTTGTTCGGCTCCTCAATCGACTGAATTCAACAAGTTCCGGGGTTTCGTTCGATACGACTTCTGTTGAAACGGTCACGAGTGGTCCCTCAACTTGGTGAGCTGACGCCGATATAATTCTGTAGTTTGTCGATTATTCCAGGAGGCCAGATTGGCTGGTTTATCTGTGCTCGCGAAAGAAAGGGGAGGGGTCCTGCTAAGGACCCGCGCTCTTCCAAGTCACTGAGAAGCCGTCGCCGCTGCCGGATAGAGATGATGGTTGTGCCTTGACCGCTCCGGAGCTTGAAACCATTGTGATCTGTTGGACGGAAGACCCGAACGATCCGATAGTGCCTGTGGCTCCATTTACTGTGGCGGTACACGACGAGAAAGAGACCGTTCCAAAGTCAGCCAGGGGTAGAATGCCTCCACTGGAAGATGGTGCTTCAGCAATCCATTCCGCTGAAGATCGTTGCGCAGAGTGTACCTTTGCAGAAGTGCTGAAGGAGACTCCGGTAGTCGTGTCCGTTATCGTTACGGTGAAGGATCTCCCGCTGAAACTGGCTTGGGCGGTGATGCTGTCGCCTGGGGTGATAGTCATTCCGTTGATGAGGAAGGAGGGGTGCGGATAGAACTCGAACCATGCATAGTAGGTCGGGGCGCCATTCTGGCAGTCTGAGTCTGTGCCTGTCTGCTCCACTGTCCCGGAGTTGAAACCGTCTATTCCTACCCAGAAGGATGAGTACTGGTTCGTGCTGGGGCATGATCCCTGTATTGCCGGCACCGTCCATGATCCTCTTGCAATGCTGACCGAGCTAGAGCTTCCGGTTACTGCGTAGCCGCTCCAGTTCGTACTCTGGAAGCTACCATCATGTGCTCGGGGCGCTAGGGTCAACTGTGGGACCGGGAGCGCGGAAGCTGCCATGAGGAACGAGAGAACGATGAACGCAGTTGCAGTAGCAGTCGAAAGAGAAATTGTTTGCAGTTTCATTTTCAAGAACCGCTGGGCGAGAAATAGTCTAGATAAGATTTGTGGACAGCATTCATCACAAGTGACTCGAACGGAGGGCGAATTGCGACAAGGGTGGAGGCTGAAGGCTAGCCTCGATGTGCAAAAGTCGCAAGTGACCCACAGGCTCCGAAAGCTTGAGAAGGCCAGCGTTCACTCTTGTGCCCGTAGACCGCGTGAAGAGTTGCTCTCCCTCAAGGTATCATTGCTAGCGTGTGTGCTGCTAGCTACGTCCCTCTCCCTTTCCATCGATCATGCCGCATTGATTAAGCAGGAGCTGAACAATCAGATTCTTCCGATCCTAACGTCCGGTGGCGTTCATATCAATCGACCAGTTAGTATGTGCGGGCGATCTGGCAGCGTTCCCACAGTTCATCGTGGCATCGGCAATTGTCCGCTCAACTTTATCCTATCCCTGAGCCAGGAGAGTCTCATCCAAGTTCGAGGGTCAAACAGTTCAGTTCAATTGTCAGTGGCCTTCGTATCAGGGGTCTCAGTATCTGTAACCGTGTCTGCTCAAGGAGTTCCTGCTGGTGCTAAGGTTCTGTTTGCTCCTGCTTCCGCAAAGCCTTCGTTCTCTTCAACTATGACGATTTCAACGAGCGAAGGAACTCCTCTGGGTCAGTTCAACATCACCATTCTCGCGACCGGAGGAGGACTTGAAAAGTCAGCAATCCTGTCTCTACTGGTCGTCCCCATCGTCCATGACATAGCAATAGTCTCAACCCTAGTCAAAAGGACAGCTACAGTCGGCAGCGTTGTCGTCATCAATGCAACTATCGCAAATTATGGATCACTCTCCGAGCAGTTCGAGCTACAAGCATACGCGAACACCACTTTGGTCGACGATCGATCTGTGCCAAAGCTTGCGCCCGAAGGGGTGTATGTGGGTCGGTTGATGTGGAACACATCTGGATTTTCGCCCGGAACATATACAGTGCTTGTAGCTGTTCCTCCAGTTCAAGGCGAGCTCAACTTGCTCGACAATAGTCGAGAAGCAGGGAGAGTTCTTCTGATTCAAAGCCCAGGTTCTAGGCCGAGTCCTTCACCTGCCGCGTCTGGAGGCTCGCAGGGTTTCACTTACGGGCGCCAGCTGGCTATTGTCGCGGCGATCGCAGAATCTGCCATAGTTTTGCTACTCGTTCTTCGCGGCAGAACGAAGAGTTCAACCGGAAACACGTCAGCAGGACCCAGGAAGATCTAGCGGGATTCACGAATTCCTTGAATCGCCTCTCCCTAGTGAGGAAGATAGGCTATTCCCTGAATCTCTACCTTCATTCCAAACAGAAGATCAGCTCGGACTGTAGCCCTCGCAGGCTTTGGGTCGGGGAAGAACGTCGAGTAAGCCTCGTTCATTTCAGAATAGTCATTTAGGTCACTGAGGTATACTGTAGTCTGAAGCACGTATTCCAAGCCAGATTGCGCTGCTATCAGCACTCTCCGAAAGTTTTCCAGAGTTGTCTTAGTCTGGGACTTGACGTCTCCTGGTACTACTTTGCCGTTCTGATCGATGGGTCCTTGGCCTGATACGAAGATCAGATCGCCAAACTTTATTCCTGGCGAAAACGGCAAGTTCATTGGTGCGGGTCCCGTTCTGACGAGTTCCTTTCTCATGGCGCGTTCGATCCTGAATCGGATGCTTTGGGGTTTAAGAGTTGAGAAGCTCTACGATGGTCTAGCGTAACAGCTGGATTTGCCGCTGATGACCAGTGAGATCCGGACGAGAATGGAATGCCTTTCGCTGTCCACCTAGACTCGCGGTCAGTGATTTGACGTCGTAGCCGAAGGGTAGGAGGAGGTTTGCTGTTGACGAGACGAGGAGGTCAACGTATCTTTCAGGGTCGTAGACAGTGTCATCGTCTGCCAGTTCTGGTGGCAGGGCTTGGCTTTCAGGAATTGTTGATGTATTAATCGTCAGAACGTAACTTACTTGCTGTCCCGCGTGAACTCTTCCTCCCTCGTCGATAAGATACTGGGCCGCGATCGCCTGGGGTACTCGGTGAGTGTACTCGTTAGGCATCTTGCTCAAATTTTTCGTAATTATCAGCTCCTCGATAGGAACCGTGCCGCTCCGTAGCTTTGAGACGTATTCTCTTAGAGTGTTGAGAACTTGGGGAATAAGGGCTTGAAACTCCCGTGAATTATCAGCTTCCTTGAGGATTCCAAGCATTTGTGTCTGGCATTTCTCAACTATCTTAGGAGTGTCATGGCGTCGAACATCTATTCCCCGAACCTTGAGAGTCCGGTCTTGAAAGATCCCGTAATACCTGTTTAGGACTGGCGCTTGCGGGTCCGTTTTGGAATTGAGGAAAACTATCCACTTGTACTGGCCCTCAAAACTCAGAGGGAGTTTCAGATCCTTTTTGATCACTGCACAAAGCTCCTCGTAATCAGCAGCTGTTGTGTCAGGCTTTGTAAGCCACATAGAATCAACGATTCCGTGTACAAGTTTGAAGCCTCTAGCTTGGGCTATGGCTATTGCACGGTGGAGGAAGACACGGGAGAAGGCGCATGTTGCAATGTGCGCGTCTATCTTTCCGAACCGGGCGTTCTTAAATCCAAGGTAGCCGAAAGGAGCAGACCAGAATCCATTTTAACGCTGACTGGCGTGCATCATACTTCTGTATCGTTAGTTCATCCTTCGCATCTCTCTTTAGTTGCTTGTAGCGCAACCTTCTTTCGAGGAGAATTTCAAGAGAAAGAGGGACGATGCCTCGCCATCGTTCACAAATATTGTAGTTTAATTCTGGCACTCGATTGAGCGAGTTGGGGCAGCATTTGCACTTGACGGTTTCCCCGCTAAGGTTCTTGTCCCGCATTATTGTTGGGTAGAGGCTGGTAAAGTCCAGCTCTCCCACTTGATCATATATCCCAGTCTCGGGTTCGTGGATGAAGCCTCCCCGGTCAGCGATGACTAGTTCGTTAGCGTCTTTCCATTCTTCGGGCTGGTTCTTGTTCCATGGGATGAGAACGTCTTGTTTGACCGCATGGTAGAATTGTAGGCTGGTCATGTTGGTGCCTATGGTCGCCCGGCTGGCTCGCTGGATCGGGATTATACACGTCCGAGAGATTTCGAAGAGTCCTTCGAGTCCACAATCAGCGCTGATGAAGGCATTGTGGTCGTCAATGTGTAGCCTACCGAGCAGTCGGGCAGCTGTCTCTCTGTACAGAATTTTGCCGTAGGAGAAGTAGGAATGACCCTGAACCTCGTAGACTTTTAGTGGTGATTGGTCCCGGCCGAGAACTAGCCTGTTGAGCATTCCGTTTTTGTGGGCACGTCTCGCTAAGTATGGGAAGATGAAAGAGTCTCCACCTTCTGTAATGACAATGTCAGGATCTAATTCGTTGAAGGTTTCAACGAGGCTGAGGAGTTTCTCCTCTTCATTGCCCGAGTCAAGAACAAGTGTTTCTTCCTGATCTGTTATGATTCTAAGGGAGTCTAGTTCATCTTCGAAGGTTCGAATTCGCTTGTGCTTTCTGGTCTTGATTTCTAGCCTGATCTTTCGAAGAGGGGGTAGTTTGTAGTCTATTGTTTCTCTGGAATCTCTCAGGATCCATTCGATTTTCTCGTTTTTTTCCTCTGCTTCGACAAGGGCTAGTGGGAACAGTTCTTTCTGGTAGAGGTAGGTTTGTGGAGAGGGAATGTCTACATCGTAGAGTCGGAAATTCGAGTAGTTGCTTTCTCGCTGTATCCTCTGCGCAAGTTTTGCAGCCTCTTCATCATTCTCTACGACGACCTCAAGGACTCGGGATTTTTCTATGTCGCCAGGCCGTTCAAATTTGTCGACAAAAATAGAGTTCTCAATGTAGGATTTGCAAGCGAGATCGATTAGCTCGCGGTAGTCGCCTCCCACGTGTATTCTCGGCTTCCATTTGTCTGTGAGCTTTACACACTTTCCATCTGTTTTTTTCAGCCATACTACCATCTGGCCTGGTTTGTGGTAGAGGTCGAGAATCCAGCCTAGATGCATCACTCAGAATCAAGAAATGTGTTCGCTGTTCTGGGACTAATACGGAAGAGTGGGGCGAAGAGCGAATGTGAAACAGATGCGAAACTGGTAGGAAAGTGAAAGGGCTACTGGTAACCAAGTAATGTTTTGTCCAGTGTGACAACCTCGTCGTCCTTCTGAGGAGTGAAGGGATGACGGGCTATGATGAGCTGTGTATAGGCGCCTTTGTCCTTCAGTCTCGCAGAAACATGGGCAGTATGCATCAAAGCGTCTGTCATGGTCTTGTTTCTTGCCTTCTGATTCGTGGCTATAATCAGCATGTTTCTCTGCTCAGCAGTTTTTCCCAGAAATTGTACGCTTTGGCGGAAGATATCCAGTGCTTCTTTCTTTTCTCGTACGTCAGGATCGCAGAAGAGGGCCGTGATGTCAGAGACAACAGCGAACCTAGCTCCATACTCATCTAATGCTGCGATTAGTTTTTCCACGATGAGGCTGTGAACTTGGTGATGCGTGAAGGCTCTGCTGAGATGAATACGTTGCTGCACTCGGCCAGATTCCAGTCCGAGATTGACGATGTGCTGTGAGATGGTGTAAGTGTCGAAGAGGTTACCTGCATCTATGAAAACGACATCGCTATCCAAGCCTTGTGGGTGTGTTGCTCGGACGCAGAGGAGGAGAGAAAGGGCGTGCGATGGTTCACCCTCGAGGAAGACAAACTGGCCCTTTTTGAGAATCAGTGCCTTGTCTAGAGACTCTATCCCGGTGGTTATGCCCGGTTGAAGGTCTCTTGCGAGAGTGCTTCCACGACGGGGTTGATACTCGATCTGGTCGTCTCGCTTTCTGAGGAGCTCTGGGTCTCTACATTTCAGGCTGGTGAGGAGGCGTCTTCCCGCTGGTAGGAGGGAGGCTCGACAGCTTAAGACCATGTCGAGTTCGAAGCCGCAGCTAGGACAGGTTCCGTCGAAGACTAGTTTGATTTTTCTGGGATTGATTTGGTCCTTTGATAGGACTAGGGCTTCGTCACAGAGCATGCAGTGGTACAGGTAGCCCTGATTGCCATTCTCTATCTGGTCTAGCTGCCAAGTCTTTGGTTGTAGAGGGTCAACGGCTCGGCGGGTCTCCATTGCAGGTCCTTATGGTTGTTCTATTCGTCGCGTCTGCTCTTTGGTGCGGCGTCTTCCACGCCCTTCGCGGTAATCTGGAAGTAGGTCTCAGACTCTGGCAAGTAAGGTGAGTCTATGATTTTTGCTACACGCAGTCCCTGGCTGGCTTTCTTCAGCATGACTCTGTGTGTGGAGGCGTGAGCTAGAATGTTTCCGCCCGCGGGACGCATGGGGTCGCCGAAGAACGCTTGAGGGTTCGCTTGAACCTGGTTTGTTATGACGACTGCTAGGTTGAGGGCTTGAGCTATTCGGAGGAGTTT
>MNHO01000075.1 GCA_001919285.1 archaeon 13_1_40CM_2_52_13 | reverse complement strand
GGGAGAAAACGTGAAACTGGTTGTAAGCACTGGGGGTGTGTTGGTCTTGAAGAATTCTGTCATCGGCTTGGCGTTGGCATCGTTGGATGTCAGGCTCGCGAGGTTCCAGTTCACCTCTATTGTCCGTGTCCAAGAGTAGTGATTGTAGAGGCTGCTGGTCACGAATCCTGTCTTAGCTAATGGACCGGCCCAGACTGCGTAGACGCAGTCCTCCGAGCTTCCATTGAGCGGGCACCAACCCGTGCCCTCGTCGAAAACAATGAACAAAGCAGCACGCGTATTGGTGAAAGTGTAACTCTTCAGAATATTCGGCACGAGACCGCTCAGATAGTTGTCGCCCATTGGAATGGACTCCGCGCAGACACCGGTGAATCCGTGCATGTTGTTGCAGTTGTTTGGTGTTAGCCACATGAAGTTGGGCGCTGAAGCCGAATTCAAGTCGTTGATGAGAGAACAGTCCGTAACCGTACAACTGCTCGGGTTCGCCAGAACAACCTTGGAGCACCTAGCGGGGTTGTTTAGAATATCTGTGAAAGTCACAAACGGATTGTGTTCTGGAGTATAGGGCTCATGATAGCTCGTGTCGCAGCCACTGGCAACATTCTGATCCTCCAGGTAACCCTTCCAGGTTAAGCCGACAGATTCAAACCGGTCCACAAGGTTCTGATTAGATACTGGCTGGCAACCTGTATTCCCACAACCGAACGTATCGCCCCCCAGCAATGCCATGTAATCGGCCTCACTGAAATGCGATACTCCAAGATACTGGGATCCAATCCCGTAACTATTGGCGAGACCAGCAGTATACGGGTCCCCGTTAGACCCTGAACAGGGAGGGGGACTCCCGGCGCATATGTCCTGTATCCCATGATCTTCCATGATGATGATAACCGCGTGGTCAAAAGTGGTGCCTGACGGAGGCGTCGCATATGCAGACTTGGCAAAGTTTGCCGCTGCGAGGATGCCTAGGCTGATCGTCAAGAGAATAATGGAGAAGGAGAGAGTCCGAGCTGCTCCTTTCTTCGGCCGCCGCAAGACTCTTGCCTTCCATTCACCGAGCCTCGGATGAAATATTTCAAAGGCAGGTCCACAACATCCTAGGAGCGATTACTTGCGAACACATACCCAGAATTCCTGCACAAATGAATGCGTTTTGGGTAATTCTATTCCATCAACGGAAGAATCGCGTAGAGTGTAAGTCAACTTTTGATGTTGATTTATCTATCGCAATATAACTGGCGACTTCATCGGTTTGCTGGCGCAGGCGTCTCTTTCTCGCATTTTCAGTGGAGTAATCCGCCTTCTTCCCTGAACGTTTGCGCCCCTGGGCCCACATAGGTGAGAAGAGTCAGATGTTTGAATCTCCTGCGAATCCAATTTTGCATCGAATCAAACCAATCCCTGAACTCGACAGGTTTCGGAACTAGGTCTTGCTTACCATTGTCAAGATAGTTCATGTCAGCTCGGATTCCTCCCGCCAGCATCATGTGAGATATTGTCCATGAGCGGATTAACTCCACGACTGGGGATTGGAATCCGTCTATCACATAGCTATTCTTCTCGGGTGCGTACTCTGTTACGAGCGGGAGACGAACAGTATTGTTGTGTAGCCAGAACTTTCTCGTAGTTTCGTCCTCAGCGGGTTCCGGAAGAGCAGGAACAGGTGCAAAATTGGATGAAGGCGATATCGCCGGAAGGATTACGAGACCTCCTTCCGAGCGCAAATACTGTAGAAATGCCTCTTCGTCTTCCTTTGACATGTAGAGAACTAGTTGTCTAGGCAAGGCACGGTGCACTTTGTTAGGGTCTTACAAGACATCAATCTGCATCTTCGCGCGGGTTAAGAGACCCCGTTAGTGTTGGAATGGGTCGATTAAATATCTATTATCAGAGTCACGTAGCGGACCATGGAATCGGCCTCTGAATCAGACGGATCCCGAGGGGCCAAGGCCATTCTACGGTCCCCGACAGTTATCTTCTCTTCGATTCTAGTCGCGGTCTACGTTATCGTCGGTGCAATAGTCGGCGACTTTCTCCAACCGATACATTTGGATAATATCGTCGTCGATTTGCTGGTTCAGTGCGATTTTCCCACGCCCATCTTCCCATGGACTGTTCTCACAGCCATCTTCCTCCATCTCAACGTCCTCCACATAGCCAGCAACACATTCTTCCTTCTCTTCTTCGGCTTCATTCTGGAAGAACAAGTGTCGAAATCACGCTGGGTCATGACGTTCTTCATAACAGGACTAGTGGGAAGCCTCGGTGTCGTAGGTTACGATCTCCTCGTCTATTCTTTGGCCCCAAACGCCTTCATCCCTGGCTGTGCCGTTGGAGCATCCGGCGCCGTCTATGGAATCATGGGAACAGCAGTCGGACTGAAAGTTGTGGTCCTGCTAATCTTTCTTCTAGGTCTGGACTTTTTCGCCGGTGGCGGAGGTCCCGCCCACCTTGGAGGACTGGTTGCTGGACTCGTCCTGAGAAGATACTGGTCACTTGCTGGGGGATCTTTTCGCGGAATCTAGGAGTCGATTACGGCGGTCGGTTGTGATTTTCTCTGCGCAGTCGGGAGATAGTTTGGACAAGTCTGCGACCGGAGATGTATTATGCAACATCCGTACAGCATTCGGACTCGACGGTACATAACATGGCACCAAAGAAAAAGAGTAAGAAAAAGAAAAGCGGCATGTAGACTCGGCCAGGGCATCAAACGCCCTGTCCCCACCAGTTTTTCTTTTTCCCGATGAATTCTCGGTTTCTCTTCTAGACCGCTCGTCCGACCACTTCTAATACTGTTATTCCCAGACCGCTGTAACGTCCTTCCGTTGCTCATAGACCTGAGTATCCCCTCAAGGAATGCTGAGCGGCGTCTCTGGATCGCACTAGCAATATCCTCAGCGATCGTCGTCATCGAGTTCACAGGGGGATTCCTGGGCCAGAGCCTTGCGCTATTGAGTGATTCAGGCCACGTGCTGACAGACGTTCTGGCCATCAGCGTCAGCATCCTCACACTCAGACTGGGACGCATGCAGCATACTGCGAAGCGGACATTCGGCTATCACAGAGCGGAGATATTCGCTGCTCTCGTCAACGGCTCGACCCTCATAGCTGTAGCCCTTCTCATAATCTATGAAGCGTTCCTCAGATTCCAGCAGCCGGCTAGAGTCCAGGGAACACTCGTGCTATCTTTGGCCTCGTTAGGACTCTTGGGAAATCTTACCACAACCGGACTACTCTCCCGTACTAGGAAGACAAGTCTCAACGTGAGAGGAGTCTTTCTTCACGCAGTGGGAGATACAATCTCATCCATTGCAGTAATAGTCAGTAGCCTAGTGGTCGTGTTCACTGGCTACTCCGGGCTGGACCCCATAGCGGCTGTCCTGATTGGGATTCTGATCATGAGAAGCGCTTATAGTCTCGTGAGGGACTCCACGAACATTCTGTTAGAGGCCACCCCTAGACATCTAGAACTGGAAAGCATTGCCAAAACTATCCGAAGCGTTGAGGGTGTTAAGGGGGTACATGATCTACATGTCTGGACGATCACGTCGGGACTCTATGCTCTCAGCGGACACGTAACACTGGATTCAGACAAGATTAGCCAGGGCTCTATCATTATCGAGAAAGTTGCCGCGGAGCTGAAAGAATCGTTTGGTATTGAGCACGTGACCCTACAGATGGAGAAGGAGACCCTTGAGAATATTCAACACGAATCCTCTACGCTTTGATCCGTCCCTAGCGCAAGGAAATTCTATATAAGCTACCGGGTAACTTTGCCCGCTTAGATTGCTCAAGACGAGCACACGTCACCAGCCTCTATCATCCCCCGTAGTGCGGATAGCCTTGATTCCAGTCTTCACCGCGTTGTCTCTCGCCACCAACTATGCCATGATCGACATTCCAAACGTCAAGCTGATGGATGCGTTTGTCTTCATCGCAGCCTTCCTCTTCGGATTACAAGTCGGACTCGGCACAGCTGTCTCGATTTGGGCCGTATACGGATTCGTCAATCCCTACGGCCAAGATGACCTCATGCTCCTCCTTTTCTTGATGACTGGCGAATGCTTGTACGCCCTAGCAGGCGCCCTCCTTAGTCGCACCTCAATAGCCCGAGAACTCATAGCGGAGCAAATTCAAACCAGGACAAGAGACAAGCAGTCAATCAAGTACGGCATGAACATAGAGACGGGGATTCCATCACGAATAAGGACACGTGCTAGGAACCTGCTCAACAATGCGCGTCTGTATGGAAGGATGAGTCTGTTATTCGGACTAATTGGCTTCCAGGCAACCTTCGCCTACGATGTCCTGACAAACTTCGGGTCTTGGGTATTCAAGACCAGTTCACCCTATCAAGCTCTCATTATTGGAATGATAACTGGGGTCCCCTTCGCTATACTCCACGAAGCAAGCAACCTAGTGTTTTTCGCGACGGTAGTCCCTCCCGCAATAGCGGCCGCGAAACGTGTCGGACTGCAGATTCAACAAAGGACTCTGTGAGCACTAACGAATAGCCACCGGGTCTTCTATCTCATTCTCGGAATAACAGCTCTCACAATCGCGTCAGCCCAGGTTAGTGCCTACTATTATCTTGAGATTCCTAGGAGTGGTACGGTCGCTAATTCATCAGGACTTTGCAACTATCTAACAAGCAGTCCTACGGGAGTAAATATGATTGCTACAAACGTTCTGTTCAGCTATGGCAACGGCACGATGAAATGGTACAATGAAACAGCAGTCCCTTCCAGCTGGAATGCCTACGCATTAACCATGTATCTGGCGAAATGCAATGTTCAGGCGAAGTTCTATGGACCCCCGCTGAACGAACACTTCGTTACGGCAATCAACGGAGTCAGCAATCAGGGTAGTTACTCCTGGAGCATCTGGTTGCTCTGTCAAAACAAGAATGCTTGGGTATACTCACAGATGGGGATTGACTTGATTTCATTAGTAAACGGCCAGACGCTGGCATGGGACTACGGGTCGTCCTCTTCTGGAAGCAATCCACCTCCCCCCGTACCAAACGCGAAAACGGTGAGCTCCTGCTCGTGATTGCTTTCGAAGCTCCAGTTGCCAATACTTATATTCTGAGTCCCGAAGGAGCGGGTAACTTTGCCCGCTCTGAAAGGGTATGTACTAGTCGTCATTAGTTTACTGCTTTCCGGCTATGTGACGACTCTTTCATCTGGATCGTCCACGCCCGTCCAAGCTGCAATTGCCAACGCTCTGAGATGGTTGGATGCCAACCAGAATCCTGAGGGTTCATACGGTTCTACTCCCCAATACTACCAGCACTGGGCCGCTGCAGCCGCCTACGCTCTATGGCTCAACAATTCAAGCTCTTCCAAGGCGTCCAGAGCCTATTCGTGGATAGCCTCTCAAATGGATAATTCTTCCAGCGGGATCTGGTACGAAGCAGATATCCCTGGCGCAATACTATACTCGCTTGCTGCTAGCGGGAATCTCGGTCTCCTACATCGCTCATCGGACTACACAGCACTCCGCGACTTTCAGAAGTCCAATGGGGGATTCGCTGGTTTTGCAGAGCCCCCAACCTACGCACCGGTTGCGAGCGCCGTAGATACTAGCATGGCTCTCTGGGGGCTTATTCATGCAAGAGCGGTGAATGCCTCTAGCCAAGAAAAGGCCGCGAGCTTCCTCTTCTCTCTCCAAAACACGACCGACGGAAGCTTCGCCCTCACGTCGAACATGGTCTACAACAACTTGGAGTCCTTGGCCCCCGACCCGATCAGCCTCACGGCGCTAGCCTTGGCAGTTTTGAAGGATGCAGCTTACACTGCAGCAGATTCCCGGATTTCTCGCGGGCTAGATTATCTGGAGAGGGCTCTCTCCGCGTCATTCAAGAGTAGAGTTGACGCGTCCAACTCGACTGGGCATGTATACGCGGCGTCCCTAGCCGCAATCGCCTTCAACGACTACAGTAAAAGCGCTGATGCATATGCGTCGACAACTTTCATCATAGCAAAGCAGAGCGCTGACGGAGGATTTCATGATGAGTCCCGAGGATCCGTCGTATCCAACGCACTGGACACAGCATGGGCAGCCATAGCCTTGCAGCAAGTAACTCCTGCTCCAGAGTCTGGAGCTCCTCTCCCAACTGTGGCCCTCTTTGGTATAATTGCCGGGATCGTCGGGCTGGCCGTAATAGTCGGGGTTGTCGTCTACCTAGTTCAAAGAAATAAGACACAGACTCAAGTAAAGAGTCTGTGAGAGAAGTTATTTTTTTCCCAGTTTTTGGGGTGGCGCCGGTTTGGTTAGTTCTGGTTATGTTTCGTCGAAGTAGTGCTGTCGAGGGCGTTGACGATGCTGGTAACGACTTTGATTGTGGGGATTAGTGCGATGAGTAGGAAGATGAGTGGGTAGGCCCATTGATTTGCGCCGAAGTAGGGCTGAGCAATCCCAGCCGTCACTGCGTAGAGTATTCCGATTGCTATGATCTGGAAGAAGAATGCGAGCAGTGGTGTCCAGGCTTTGTAATTCTTGTAAGTGTCTTGTACCGTATTCGCGAGCTGGGTGCCGAATTTGAGTACTATGAAGCAGACGATGAGCCCGATCATGAAGACTACGATGTTCGCGACAGAGACGTTGGATCCGGTTATGTTGTTTGATATTCCTGGAAACCCTAGTACGACCGCTTCGACGATGACTAGTACAATGACGCCGACGACGAGGCGTATGAACGAAGGCATGACAGGAGTGAACGCGCCCCAAGTCTTGTTCGAAGTTGAATCAGTCATTCTCTTACACTTGGAAAGACTATCGCCATAGGAATGGGATATTGCTATGTCGAAACCTAGGTTAGGGTGGCAGAGTTACAGTTTGAGATGCGTCAGGTTCGACCCCCTCCAGATTTAATATGCAACCCAGTAGCTGAACCGGCAGTCGGACGGTTCTGGCTGTTTGGGTAGATAGAGCATAATGACGGTTCACGTCCTTCTCACAGCCGACAACCATCTCGACCCCTCCGCCGTCCAGTACGGTCCCAGAAGATTCGAGAGAAAACGAGACTTCCAACACTCCTTCAACGTCCTAGTCAACTTTGCCCTCGAGAACCGGCCAGACCTCTTCCTGATAGGAGGCGACTTCTATGATGGTATACTGCCCGGCAACCCGACAAGGGCTTACGTGGCCGAGCAGTTCAAGCGGCTGCACGAGAAAGAGATCAAGATAGTTCTTGTCAGCGGTCATCACGATACTCCGAGGAGCATAGAGCAGGGGGTCTCACCATTATCCGTGCACGCCAAAACGGGACACGTCTACTTCCTACAAGACCCTCGCCCAACACCGAAGATGTTCCACTTCGGAGGCGAGACCGTCAACGTGACAGGTATGAGCCTCAGCCCCGGCCTCGGTCCAGAACAAGACCCTTTGGCCGGACAGGAACTGTCGGATGAGGGAGACGTGAACATATTCCTCACACACTATCCGATCGAAGGATTCGAAGGGTACTTCGGACAAGAAACGCATATCGGAAAATCCTCCATCCCCCGAGACTATCAGCTGTTCGCGTCGGGACACCTTCACCGGCATCAGAAGAATATCATCAATGGTACGGCTGTGATGTATCCTGGGAGTACTGAGCGGGTCAGCTTCAACGAGGAGGGAGAGGAGAAGGGGTTCTGTTGGCTCGAACTCGACAAGACTGGTGTACTGCAGCAAGAATTTCACTCAACACCCGCCCGTCCAATGGAGACGCTAGATTCCCGAGTGACCGGTGAGGGCGGAAGCCTGACCCGACAGATACAAGATGTTCTAGAGAAGAGACGTGGTGCAGAGAAGATTCTACGCATTAGAGTAACAGGCCGAGTATCGCTAGACCAGCTCTCAACATACAAACGCTCAGCCCTGCAATCATACTGCCAGGACCGTTTCTTCCACACCGAGTTCGACGAGGACGGCCTGAATGTTCTGACGACAGAAGCGATAGAGTCGCTGCCAAGGACTACGCCGCTTGAGGAGCTCGGTCGGTCATTCCAGGTCCTTCTCTCCAATGTGAAGGAGGAGGAGCGCCCGTTCGTTCATGAAGCGTGGAAGGCGACGATTGCGAGGTTGCAAGAGGAGGGAGTCAGTTGAGGCTGGTGAGCCTTCAAGCCCAGAACTTCAAGAAGCTGAAGCTCGCCAAACCGCTCCAGCTGTCCGAGGGCATTATTCTCATAACCGGTCTGAACGAGAGCGGTAAATCCACGGTCCTAGACGCGGTCCTCTACGCTCTGTTCGGCCGCGTTATTCGGCCTAGCAAGATGCCGAGCAACGAGGACATCATCAGCTACGGGAACGGGGAAGCACAGGTGCGCCTCGAATTCGACATAGGCGAGAACAGGTATCGCGTAGTCCGGGAGGTTCACAAGACTAGGCCTAACCGGGCGACGCTTGTTGAGGTGCGGTCTAACGGTACGACGAAGGCGCTCGCGAGCTCCGTCAAGGATGTCACTGCGGAGATTGAGCGGTTGCTGGGAGGGATAACGTATGACGAGATTGTTGCGAGTAGCGTTGTTGCCCAGAAGGATCTCGAGCGCCTGATCAAACAACGGCTCGATGACCGTAGGAAGGTCATCAACGTCTTCCTCAACCTAGAGAGCTTCAACAAGGTCCAAGATCAGCTCGATAGTGAGCGGAATGGAATTGAAGGTACGAGTAGGACCCCGGGACACCTCACGGTTGAGAGGCAGCGTCTCGAGACTCTCGACGAGCAGCTGAACGAGTACAAAGAAACAAGCGTTCAGCTAGACAATCTGAATGTAAAGGTCGAGAAGCTCAAGAAGGATCAACAGCATCAAGAGAAACGGTTCGTCGAAACCGACACTCTATACAAGACACTCAACGAATACGGAGAAGCAGTCAAAGAGCGAGATTCGCTACAGCGAGAGATAGAAGACAAGAGTCTCCTCACAAAAAATCTCCAGCAACAGCTCGCCAGTGTCGACACACAACGGTCAGAGCTTGGGAGAGCTGAGGCAGAGGTCAAGAAGTATGGCGATCTTGCCGAAGCAGAGAGCGCAATAGGTCGGGCTTCAGAGGTTCTTGAAAAGGTTAGGACTGCAGAACTGCAGAGCGCACAACTCGAAGAGCGAGAGCAGAGATTACAAGGTCAGATTACCGAGACGAACAAGAAAGTCACTAGTGTAGACGAATCGCGGCTCGTCTCTTCAGACAAGCCTCGAAGAATCTGGTCCTACCTGGTTGCTACGGCTGCCTTCGGCGCCGGAGCAGTACTTTCCTTCATCCTGGGCTTTGCTGCACTATCTATCGTTCTGGGGTCTCTTGCGGTTGTATCACTCCTACTTCTGACCCGACAGATCGTATCCCTCTCGCAACAAGCCGAAGCATCCAAGCAGCAACAGGAACGCCTAGCTAGTGCTCAACTGCTCGTTTCTTGGGAGAACGAGTTAGAACAAGTGAAGAAAGAGCGCGATGTTGCAACTGAGACGATCGGGCAAGGTTCCAGCCAGATTCTGCAGGTCCTAGGCTCAATCGAATCATACTCCAGCTATCTCCAAGGCCTGGCCGATCCCAAAGAGGTCGTGGAACAGGCCTCTTCGATCTACAATCAAGACAAACAATCGCTTAGCGCAGTGACAGAACGGGTCAACATGCTCCAGAAACGGCTGGGAGAAGAGCCGGAGCTGAAGCGACGGCTCGCCCAAGCCCAGCTCGACATTGCTATGGTTGAGAAGAAACTCAAGAAGACCCTCCTTCCTCCTCTACCTGAAGGAGTCGAATTCTCGCCGGGACTGCTCGACGAGGCGAGCCGGATGCGTGACAGTCTCAACGAGTCAGTGTCGCGGGTCAAGACTCAGATCGAAGAGTCAATGACGCGGATCATCGAGTTGAAACAGTTTCTAGAAGAGAACAAGGGACTAGAGGAGCAGGTCGACGAGCAGAAGCGAAAGGTACTGCTCCTACAGAAACAGCTGGCCGTAGTCAAGTATTCTATCAAAGGACTCGAACAAGCCTCTGAGTCGTTGAGGAACCGGGTCAAGCCGCAGGTCGAGAGGTACATGAGCCAGATTCTTCCAGTGATCACTTCTGGCCGGTACAAGGCGGTCCAGCTAGAAGATGACTATACTGTCAGGGTCTTCGATCCCGAGGCTGGAGAGTTTCGTCCGAAAGAAGTATTCTCGGGAGGCACGGAAGACCAGCTCCTGCTCGCAATGAGGCTCGCTTTCGCACTCGCCCTGATCCCTCAGGCTAAGGGTCGCAATCCGGAATTCTTATTCCTCGACGAGCCTCTAGGCAGCTCGGACAAGGTCCGGCGAGAAGGAATACTCGCACTGATGCACGGGGATCTGTCTCAGAACTTCAAGCAGATCTTCCTCATCAGCCACGTAGGAGATCTAGAAGTGGAGGCTGACACTGTCATCGAGATGGAAAACGGGACGGTTCGCGAGGTTGTGACTCGTAAAGCCTCTTTACCGCAGCCGATAGAAATTCCCGCCTGACATTGAGTCTCGACTGGCTTTACAGCTTCGACGAACTGAACGCCTACAGGCTAGACACTAAGAAGGGAAAGGAGCGACTTGAAGCTGAGATCAAGAATCTTCCCGGGCTTCTGAACTTCGTGGGTATAACGCTTCCGAAGAAACCGAGAATTCTCTGCTTGATGGCCGGGTCTTGTATCGAAGGAATAGCGTTCGCACAGGTCTACGACGCTGACGTAACTTGTGTCGACCTGCAAGAACGACTCTTGACTAAGGGTCTGAGAGAGGCGAAGAAGAGAAAGCTGAAACTGCGCGTGATCCATGGCGATGTGCGAGAACCGTCAATGCTCGTCAGTGGGAGGTTTGATATTGTAACTGTTCTAGGACAGCCGCTTCCACATATTGGGATTTTCGACTTTGACCAGACAATAGGCGGAGTAAAGAAACTCCTTGCGAAGAACGCGGCATTCCTGATTGATCAGTCGGATCTGATCTTCAGAATTCTCCCACAGTACAAGGACGCGATGACGCACAACCTCGAACCGCCAGTCTTCAGCATTCACCGTAACCTCAACGCTAGACACGGATACTTCGAACGTCTCTACTACAGCCGGACAAGACACGACTCCTACAAGACCTACCTCTGGGCACCATGGATCATCGAATACATGCTGAAGAAAAACGGGTTCGCCGAGGTAGAGGTCAAGCCCTACGTCGACCCATACAGCATGGCTCAGACCTACTTGCACACTGCGAGAAGTCCAGTTCACTAACGGATTATGCAAAGAGCACTCTCACGTCTCGAGAAAAATATTGCGACCCCCCTTTTTCCCAGAGGGCTCTCGCCAGTAGAAACTGATCCGGGCGAGTCTTCCCATTTATGGCTTGGAATGGGGCTTGTCGACCGTTTTCCAATTGCAGATTAAGCGGAGAGATCAACGTGAAGATCTCGCGATCTCAAAACGCCTGCCCATATTCCGGATCAGGGTTCATTCTGCCCTTTCCCGGCGAGCACTTCCTGAATCATGTCTCACGTCAATCTAACATATGCGTGCTGACGATGGAGCCGGTTTGAATGAAGTACTTCGATACGGAAAAGATGGGACAGATTCGAGACGAACTGGAAAACGAGATTCTGCAGTGGCCGGGGGTCTTGAGCAGGGAGATGATGGGATGCCTCTGCTACCTACACGAAAAGAACATGATCGCCTTTCTCGTCACCGATGGAATTGTGATCTCGAAGCTCTCTGAACAGGAACAGGCAGATCTGTCGAAACTTAGCAAGAAAGTATCTTTCAAGATGGGCGCGAAGACTTTCAGGAAGCCAGTATGGGAGCTAAGAACGCGAGACAACCTGCGGACAATTCTGCCTTTCCTAAAGAAGAGCTACCAAGCTGCCGGCAGGGTCAAGAAGTAACCGGGCGTTATTCGAAAAGGAGAAAAATCGTTACGTTCTCTTTCTTCTTGCAACACTAGCAGAAATCCATCCGCCGCCGATCAGAAGTAGCAAGCCCCCAAAGAGAGCGACACTGAAGTTGTAGAGAGGCGCGCTCAAGAAAGAGAGCGTTCCCGCAACAGCATAGATGATCCCAGCCCATCTTGGTAATACTTGACAACGCCATATTACGAGTCCGAATATGATTGAGCCTACGATAAACAGTAGAACCGACAATCCGCCAAAGAGGAGTGCAGCAGGGTTCGACAGAGCAATCGAGTCTGTGATGACACTGACGGCGTTCTTGTCACCGTTCAAGTAAGCTCGACCCGCAACGGGTGCAGCGAAAGCCAAGATTCCTGCCAAAGGAAGGAAAAACCCTATCCCTGCAAAAGAGAAGATCAAAGCAACTAGCGCCCACCTGCCGACAGACATCCCCGCCAGGAAGGAATAGAGCGCTTGGATACCGACCAGCCATAAGACCAAGGCGACTATGCCTAGCATGTTACCCAGACCAATAGAGCCAGATGCCTCCGCGAAACCTCTCGGGTCGACAGAAGGATCGATGAAAACTCCAGGTAATAGGATGGATATCGTGCCTAGAAGACCTGAGCAAGGAAGGGCGAACATTCCGAGACGAACCCAACTTTGCATCGTCCTCCACCTTCACAAGATTGCTAGATTAGGAACCGCATCCTTTCCCGTATGGTGAGATGATCGGTGAGGCCGCTGGAAGCTTGCAACGCGACGCGCATCAGCTCCCTATTCCTACCTGTCCTTAGAAGGATTCGTTTCCCCAACCAATGATAGAATCTACTTTCCGTCGCAGTCAGCTGTGCAGTTCTTTCGGCTCCATTCTGTACAAATTCGGCTTGTTGTCGCCTCTCATCCTCGTAGCGTTTGAGTGCCTTCGCACTGAAATCATTCATGTCAAAGCATGTTTCGATCGTACGTGCTAGAGCCACAGCGTCCTGCAAAGCCAAGTTCGCGCCCTGAGCCCATGAAGGGTCCAGCGCGTGAACAGCGTCTCCGAGCAGCGCAGCCTGGCCCGCAACCCAGTTCTCAGCATCAACCCGCCTGTTAGAAGAGTGGGCAACGTCGTCCCAAGACCCAAGGCCGCCTAGCGAGTCAGAAACTTCCGGTTCAATACTAGCAAGCTCCTTTTTGAAGGATTGGAATCCTCGAGCTCTGAACTCCTCGACCTTTCGGCTATGAAGATAGTAGAAGATGTACGTTGAGCCTAGTGTAGGAAAGAAACCCACCATTCTGCCCCGAGCAAGATACTGTCTCGCCTCTCTCTGAAGTGAGACAACTGGTCCTGCGAGCATGAAGAAGAAGTGATCACGGTACTCTTTGAGCCGGACGGGTATTTTTAGTGCCTGCCTAACTCTAGAGTTTTCTCCGTCAGCTCCTATGATGATCCTTGCGGAGAACTCAACTGGCGAACCATCTCTTTCGGCCTTCAGTTCAACCCTTCCAAGTCCGGTCCGTCGTACTTCTCGAAAGAATGTTGATTCGTAGATTGTCCCACCCGCGTCAGAAAACGCGTCGCGAAGAACTTGCTCAAGCTCACTCGGCACAACCGTCAGCAGATAGTTGTGATGATGATCCAAAATAGAGTAGTCAAGTGTTGCAAGTAGCCCTCCACCTATCTCCCGCCACGTCACGCGAGAAATCTTGGCTCCTATTCTGACAACTCTGTCGAGAAGACGGAGCTTCTGGAGTGCTTCCAATCCGTTAGGCTGAAGAGTTAATCCTCTCTTGGACGGATTTAACCCGGGCTTTGCCTCTAAGAGGCATACCTGTCGCCCCTTGGATGCGATGGCTGAGCCCAAGGCGAGACCGCCTATTCCTGCACCGACTATTACGACATCGTAATCTTCCACAAAGTACGGCTTCCTATCAGTCTGACCCGAGAGCGCTTTTCCGAATCCAAAGGCGCCACGGCCTCAGCGTTTTGTCATTTCCTTGACTCTTTTGTTTGCAAGTATTCGGCTATGTCCAGTTCGAGGAAGACTTCGCCAATGTCTCCCATTGTCTGCTTGAAATGATGCCTCTCGTACAACTGCCTTGCTCGCATCTGTATCGTCGAGGTCTCCACACCAACAGCGCCTCTCGCGAGCGAGTCGGTAATCGCCCTCTCTAGTAGAAGTGATCCTACTCCTTTTCCTCTCTCTCCCTCCGAGACATAGAAAGCGGATATGAACGTGTTCGGGCCTCCATCGATGATATCCTCATGCATGACATAGTGGATGAAACCAACGACTCTAGAGCCGGCTTCTGCAATAATCAGCTCCTTCTTTCTAACTGCTCTCCGTACCGAGTTTAGCCGTCCTGAGATAGGTTTCCAGTCAAACCATTCGGATAGAAGATTGTCCACACCGTGGGCATCTGTAATCAACGCTCTCCTTACGACAAGTCCTTTGGACAAGTCTCATCCGGGCCCCTCCGCTAGGGAGGATTGTCTCCACCATGGTGGATAAAGCCTCCGACTAGGTCGGCTGATTCCTAGCCGATGTAGCTTGGGACTGTAGAAGTCTGGAAGGATTTGAGAACTCTCAACAAGGTCTCCTCGGCCTTGCTCCTGTCAGAATAGTGCTCCCTTAGAGCCGAGGTCCAGAGATGGTAGACCATTCCTCCCTGCTCGGCAGCCTGGAAGAAACCCAACTCTTCGAGAGATCTTGTCAACGGTAGCAGTCGATCCGAGAGGACTGAGAGACCTGCAGTTATCGTCCAGTCCCCTGTCTGGTCGAGCATAACGTGTACTATTCCGTCGGAGAAAGTCAGCGCTATGCTTCCCCCTGGCCTGAGTGAAGAGTCGAGGAGGCCTGCCATTGACATGGGATCGTGGGTCTCCTGGCGCTGGACGGGTGCGTTCGCTGTCATGATAACCGTCCGCCTGTGAGAACAGGCTTAACACTCGTGTAACCTAATCCTGCAAAGCCGCGGAACTTGTGAGCGAATTCTGGACGTTTATATCGAACAGAAGCCTCCCCAAGGCTTCCCTCAGGCTCAACCATGTCCATGTATGATCTGGAAGAGGATAGGCTCGTAGCGGAGATAACGGGTAGAGGTGCCCGAAGGTTACTCATACAACTACCCGACGGGCTCAAGAATGAAGGGTCGCGACTCGCCAGCCTGGTCCGAGAAAAGACCGGAGCAGAGGTCTTTGTCTCAGCATCCTCGGCCTGGGGCGCTTGCGATCTATCCCTCGACGCGGCCGCTCGTTTGAAGGCTGACCTGCTCGTCCATTATGGTCATAACGAATTCTTACGCGACGGATCGAACGGCATACCAGTCCTCTACATTCCCGCCAAAAGTAGACACGAGATAATCCCAGTCGTAGAGAAGGCGCTACCGCTCCTACGGGGACCACGCATAGGATTGGCCACGGTTGTCCAACACCTTCACAATCTTCCAGACACTGTCAAGTTCCTAGAACAGAAAGGACTCAAGGTCCAGATTCCCGGACGCGGACCCTGGTCGCACGAAACAGGCCAGGTTCTAGGCTGCGACTATTTCGGACTCAAACGGATCGAGCCGGAAGTAGACTCGTTCCTGATCGTAGGAAGCTACTTCCACGGCCTCGGCGCAGCACTCTCGCTGGAAAAGCTGACAATACTAGCGGACCCATACGATAAGACTGTTCAATCGCTCGACCAGGACCGGGCACGAATCATACGTCAAAGATACGCAATGGTTGAGAAAGCTCGAAAGGCAAACAATTTCGGAATAGTCATCTCCACGAAACCCGGCCAGTCCAACCCGACGATCGCACTAAACATTCAGCGCCAGCTGGAGGAGAACGGCAAGAAGGCAGTCCTCCTCTACGCCGATGAAATAAGACCCGAGAAACTACTCGACTTCACGGATGTAGAGGCTTTTGTCGACACTGCATGTCCACGACTAGCCCTAGACGATCCAGAAAGATTCTCGAAACCCATCGTCACGCGGGACGAGATCATGGTCGTAATGGGCGCATGGACTTGGGAACAGCTTCTAGAGCGCGGCCTGGTCCGCCTCTAAAATGGCCAACAAGAAGCATCTCTCAAAACGCCAGCTAGAAATCCAGCTCGGCAAACTGAAATTTCTCGAGAAACCCAATCTCAAACTCGAACAGTATCCGGTATCCGCTGAAGTTGCAAGCGAACTCCTCTACCTGGCAGGCTTCGAACATAGTGATCTGAATGGTCGAGTGATTGATCTTGGCACAGGTACAGGCCGCCTCGCGATAGGTGCCGCGCTGATGGGCGCGGAAGCGCCTGTTGGAGTAGACATGGATGAGCGATCCTTAGACCTAGCGAGGGAGAATGCTGAGACAGCGGGGGTAGAAGTTGAATGGGTCCAGTCCGATATTGACAAGGTAAACGGCAGATTCGACGCGGTCATTATGAATCCTCCTTACGGGACCCGGACATCCCACGCAGACACGCGATTTCTCGAGAAGGCCTTCCAATTGGCCCCCGTCGCTTATTCTATCCATAAATCAGCAACAAGAGATTTCTTGGCCCAGTTTGTGAAAAAGTCGAATAGGCAAGTCGACCAGGTGCGGTCCATGAGGATGGAGATTCCCCACCTCTTCGAATTCCACGAAAAGAAGCGAGAGAAGGTCGAAGTTGACCTCTACAGAATTACCCGAACACCTTCAAGGGCTTAGCATTCATTTCGTGCGCAGAGCTAGTTTTCCTGTTCCTTCTTAGGAGGTACCAGTTTACCCGACGCCTCGACCATAGTCCCGGTCGTTCCTTGGGCGGGTGCAGCAGGTATTGGCTCCATAGAGGGCAATCCCGGAGATATTCCGGATATAGTAGGAGCTATCTTGCTGATCTTTCGCGGCCGAATACCCATCTTTCCAGCCCACTGGCGAAGCCTATTCGCGGCGCCACCCGAACCCTTCGGCTTGGATCTATCTTGCAATAGGAAGTACGTGGCTAGAAATGATGTAACTCCAAGGATGACGCCTGTCCAGACATTGATACCCGATAGTATGGCCGTGGTTGTTCTGCCAACGTAGTTTTGCAGATACGCATTGTTGGAATAGTCGAGATAGAGCGCTGACAAAAGCCCGATTATCGCGCCAGTTTCCATAATCACTCCAAACTTCGTCTTCAACGGAATCGGCGGAATCAGCTTCTCTTCAGGCCGAATCGGGACCCTGCGTAGTCGACCAGGTGCCCACCAATTCAACCGTTTCATCATCATCATGATCGACGGAACGAGGTAGATCCGAGTAAGAGTCGCGTCCAACAAAACAACAATGAAGATCGCCAATCCCAACTGCTGAAGCATGGGAATCTGTGACAGCATCATCGTTCCATACGCCCCCGCAGTAACCAGACCCGTCACAGTGATTATGCCTCCAGTTCGTTCGACCGCCGTCTCTATCGCCTCCTCATCCTTCGCACCTCCGGCAACATACTCGCGGATCCTAGTCACTAGAAAGATGTCATAATCGAGTCCAAGCCCGACCATGATCACCAAAAGCATGATCGGTAATATCCAGATCAGTTCTGTAGAGAAGTACGTTTTGAAGAAGTAGACCGTTGCGGCCATCGCCCACGAGATGCTGAGAAGGATTGTGAAGATCAACCGTAGGGGTGTAAAGACAGAGCCCAAGGCAACTAACAGTACAATGAAGACTCCTACGAGCACTAAGGCTGTGAGGTTGAAGTAATCAGAACCGCTCGATGTGGCCAAATCGCTAACCGACGCGGTCGCTCCACCTACGAGCATGGTGGATGAAGCCAGCAGCGGTGCCTGGCTTTTCAGGACATTCACATTGGCACGAATCTGGGCTACTGTTGCAATAGCCTGATCAGAATAGGGCTCACTATCAAATGCAGCCCAGACCATGGCTGACTTCCCGTCGCTCCCCAGGAACGGCTTCATGCTTCGGATCATAGCCTGTTGCTCGGCAGAGTTCAGCTGGCCGAAATTCGCAAAAGGAATAGGGTTCCCCGAAGGATGAGTCAGTCCATACACCTTCGAGACACCAGGAATCATAGATGTCGAGTTTTCCGCGAGAGAAATTGCTTTCAAGGCCGTGACATTGATCCAGCCGCCTGAAACCAGCATGACAGGCGTCCGGACGATCGTGTAGGTTGGCGTGACCGTTCCGGCACCAAAGCCTTGGCTCATGATATTGTATCCGTTCTTGCTCTCTAGAGAAGATGGAATCTGCCCAATCAGATCATGACTCGTCTGGGACGTCAGAACAGTGCTAGCGGCGGGGAGTGAGATGGCCAATGCTAGCAGAAGAACCAGTTTCGAATGTTTCGCAGTGAACTGTGCCGCCCGAGCATAGTAGCTTGCGCCGACTAGCTTCTTCTTCCTCCACAAACCCAAGCCGCGAGGCCAGAAGATCCGATCGCCGAAGAGTGAGAGAGCAGCTGGGACCAGGGTTAGAGCAACGAGCAATGCAATCGATATTCCGAGCATGACCGCAATACCTACAGACCGGAGCAGACCAAAACTGGCGAAGGCCAGAGTGCCGAAGGCGATAACTACGGTCGCACCGCTGGTCGCAATGCTCTCACCAGCCCAAGTCACAGATCTCTCAACGGCATCTTTCTTTCCTCTACCCAGCCTACGTTCTTCCGCATAGCGGCTTACCAGGAAGATGCAGTAGTCAGAGCCGGCGCCGAGCATGGAGACGGGAAGCAGAGTCAGAACCAGATAGTGAACGTTGGTAACGTAAGCGCCGACAAGATACACGAGGCCAAAGGCTATTCCAATGGAGAGGCCGATGGCGGCGATCGGAATCAGAGGCGCGACAAGAGAGGCAAAGAACACTCCAACAATGACCAAGATCAGTGTGATCGTTATCGGATCAATACGCTCAATGTCGGTTACCGTCTGAGTTTGAATGTCGTAGTTGAAGGCTGGCGCGCCAGTGACGTATACAACCGGGCTCTCATTACTGATGATATCCGCTATCCCTACATCATGCCTGATCTCTGGCACGCTATTCATCGGGTCGGGACCGGTTGTCTTGAAATCGAGAATCACCAGCATAGTATCGTTCTTGGCTGATGCGAACTGGGAATACACGTCCCTGCTCGGCTGCACAGGATATGTCAGCATGTTGTAGTTGCGAAGGATCTGCAGCCCTAGACTAGACAAGTCGGAGCTAGAGGCTGAGGCGCCTAGGTCATAGATCTCGCCCATTATAGTAAGCTGGACCGAATTGGCCATTCCGACTTGGGCAACCGTGTTTATAGTGAACGATCTTATCGCGTTCTGATCGTTCCAACAATTGTTATTGGAACATCCAATTCCCGAGCCGCCCCCATAGATATTGAAGAATCTGGCAGCGGAGATGAAGAGGCTCAGAGTCTCAGCGTCAAAAGGAAGCGATTCAACGAACGGCAAGGTGATGTTATAGTAGGAAGGTTGCGTGGCCAAAAGCGGACTGCCCTTTGTAACGTTCTGCGCGCGGGCGAACGCTCCCACGAACAGCTGTAGCGGTGTGTAAGTCGTTGCCGTGAATGTCTGGTTCCAGGACTTGTAGAAGAGCGTCAGATAGTTGAGGGCGATCGTCTGATAAGCTGCGGGGGTCTGAGATGAGACGATAGGCCAACTAGAGTTGTACGCTTGGCTGTTGTATGCCGCGAGCTGAGCTTGGTTGACGGTTCCCGAACCTGAATTGACCAGCGATATCCACTGGCTTACGTAAGCGCTTGGAATGCCGAATTCGATGTTTGAGGCGAGGGTTGTCGCATTTTTTGTCTGGTATAGTTCCAAGTGCACTACGCTGGTGTAGCCTAAGAGTAATTGGCTGTAGATGTCGTAGATGCTTGTGATGTTGTTGATGTTTGATAGTCTTCCGTCATTGTGCAGGGTTTTGTTTAGGGCGAGTGTGAAGTCCCGGACATCGTTGCCGCGAACGTCGGGTGATGTGATTACGACGATGACGCTGCTGCCTTGGTCGATGCTGAATTCTTTGCTGACAATGTCCTGGGCCTTGCTCGACTCGGAGTTTTTCGGATTGAACGCAGTCTCATTGTATACAATGACGCTCTGAACTTGTAGGATGGCTGGGATGCTGAGGACTAGGGCGACTAGCCAGATCACGAACACGGCCCTATTGTGTCGGATGATGAGCCGAGCTAGTTTCGTGAATAGCACAGTTAGTCCTCTTTAGGATTGAAACGATTGAAAACCGGGACGGCGGCCATAAAGTCGTGGTGTAACCCGGAAACGTTCGAGAACGGCTAATACCCGACTCTAGGCACATCTATAAGACGAAAAAGCGACAGTTCCAAACAAGGGACCAAGTCACGAAGCCGATAACTCTACTTCTAGCCCAAACAGGTCCTAAACTAGCGAAGAAGGAAGAGAACCTGAAAACAATCGCGGCACAGGCAAGCACGGCGAGGAAGAAAGGCGTTGAGCTCCTCATATTTCCTGAACTTCACTTAACCGGTTACACGATGCAGGACGAAGTCTACAATCTGGCTGAGCCGATTCCGGGACCCAGCGTCAAGAAGGTCGAGAGACTCGCCAAAGAACACGGATTACACATTGTGTTTGGAATGCCTGAAGAGAGCGCTGTGAAGGGAGTTATCCACAACACAGCCGTAATCGTGGGGCCTAGCGGAATCGTCGGCAAATATCGAAAGATCCACCTTCCTACTCATACTGTATTCGAGGAGAGGCGCTATTATCGTCCAGGCCAAGAGGCTCCAGTCTTCTCGACTACACTCGGAACAATCGGCTTGACGATATGTTACGACATATACTTTCCCGAACTGACAAGGCTTCAAGCGCTGGCAGGGGCGCAGTTGATAGTCTGCATCTCAGCCAGCCCGGGACTAAGACGCCGATTCTTCGAAGGATTCTGTCTTAGCAGAGCAATGGAAAACGCTGTCTATCTCGCTTACGTCAACCGGGTCGGAATTGAGGACGGCAACCAGTTCTGGGGTGGCAGCAGAGTCGTGGCCCCGAATGGGTCAGTCCTAGTTCAGTGCAAATATGACGTCGAAGACTACCAACCTTGCAAGGTTGATCTAGATGAGGTCTCGCGGGCCCGAGCTTTCATACCGACAATAAAGGATCTTGAGCCTCAGCTGTTCGACCAGTTGCGTACCAAGAGCAGAGAAGCCTGAAACGTGTCCACGCATTATCGTAGGCTGAGCATGGCCCAAGGTTCGTCACTTTGTGCAGTCGGATTGTTAGCAGGTCTAACTCTACTCGTTGTAGTGCCGCACGTCAAACTATTTCCTGTCGATCTGATATTCATCTTTGCAGCGTGGTTCTGTTTTTGGTTCTTCTCGCACGATCTTGCGCACCACATTGTCGGAAGAATTGTCGGCGTTGGTTTCCGCTACTATTTCCTGGGACGGTCGACGATAACAAAACTGAATCTGCCAATCGTTTCTAATTTGCTAAAAGTGGTCCCGGTGCTGGGATTGAAGATCGACAAGTCTAGTTTGAAGTCTATTTCTCCGAACGGCTTGCGGGTGATGTATGCTTCAGGAGCCGTATCCTCGATGCTTCTGCCATGGATCGTCGTTCCTCCCGGGTACGCGATTGGTCTCCCTTTTGGAATCTTGATCACATTATTGACAGTCACGAATGATGTCTTCACTCTCTATTTCAGCCCCAAAGTAGGCGACATCCATCATGCTCGAATGGTCAGAAGATAGGTCGAATCGCCTATCACGATACATTCTGAAGCCAATCGCTTAGTTTCTGTCTAGAAATCCATCCCAAGAAGACTATAGTATATTAGCCGGGACGCCGTAGGCATCCAAGGCATCTCTCTTGAAAGGCAGAAACTATCGTTCTCCCTCAGGT